>URNY01000001.1 GCA_900549375.1 uncultured Bacteroidales bacterium
CGGGAATATTGCCTGAAAAACCGCGGCCGGTGAGCGCAAAATGAAAACGTTCCGCCTCGCGATTCTCCGGATCGTTGATGTCGAGGAGCACCATGTCGTCGAGATACCTCACCTTGAAACCTTTCGCATACTTGGGTGAAACCATTGAAATGGAATCCCCGGCCATTTTTCCGCCTTCATCCTGTTGCCCTGCTGAATGCTTTCCTCCACAGGAACAGAAGAGGATTGCGGAAAGAAACAATGTTGTCAGTCCTGTCAGTTTCATATTTTTCGTTTTATTCCGGTATATATATTATCTCTCCGTTTTCAAGCTGATAGGCGGATCCCACTCGGCGCCCTCTGGATCCGGCTGATTCATTTTCATTTTCCGACGGAGTGTATTTTTTTATTTTATCACCCTCCTTCATTATGATTTCCATATTCTCCGCGCCGGGATTCTTCACTATGGTATAATCTTCTTTGGAGAATATCTCGCTCATGTCGAAATGAGCCACCAGCGCCACCATAAGAGCCACTGCAAACACCATCGCGACATCAAACAGATTCGTGAGCATACCCAGAGGATTGTCGTCGTCATCCCCGGCCAATATCGGATTCTTTCTTATTCCCATGACTTCGAAATTTTCCTGAAAACAAACTCAAGGTCATTATACGACCGCGCATAAAACCGTCTGTCGGCCTGCATGGCTACAAGGCCAATGGCCGCCACCGCCATTCCCACCACAGTCGTGGCGAATGCCACCTGCATATTATAGGCCATCGAGACTATCTCGCCTCCGGCAAGTCCGACCAATGCAGGCCCCATCGGAATCAGTGTGCCCATAAGTCCGAGCATAGGCCCGAATTTTATCAGCGCCCTATATTTTGAAAGCTGTTTCTGAACGTCGACTTGAAAATCGGCAAGAAGATGCTCGCAATAAATCTTATCATCGCTATGACTTATGAGATTCGAGAAACACGTGGTTACGCAGTTTTGAGAACACCCGTCAAGTTTGTTGCCTGCCTGTTCCATTTCTTCGAAAGAATAATTATTTATCAGCCGGCGGAACGCTGTCCCTATCCGTTTTTTCTCCATATATCCTCCATAGAAACCGAAAAGAATCCATATAGCCCGCAGTGCCATATATAACAGGAGGATTATCACAGGAATCAAAAGCCCGTTGGAGATTATGAACAGGAAATCAGATAGAGCTTTCATAAGAGACCATAAATTATGATGTTTGACAATAAGGCAACCAGCACGGCTTTATAATATGCGCTCATATCGACCGACATATATCGGAACAGCAATATCAGGCCGATAAGAAAAAGAGAAACGGTGCAACCTGCAATCATTGCCGCCACGGCAAAATCCATGCCCGGGAACATGCCTGCTATATAATATGAAATCATGCATACCGGAACCCAGACCATCAATCCGGGATAATAACCGGCTATCTTCCTTAAAATCCCCTTTGAAAAGAGATAACCGGCCATTATCAAAAGCTCTAAAAATTCGAGAGCCGAGATTTTCTCCGCATTCAGCAGCCAGTAAACCTCTTTCTGCGACATGCCCGAAAAAAGAAGCGTGATCAGACAGGCCGCCACTCCCCACAACAACACCCATGCCGATGATATTTTCATTGGCATAAACGACATCTTCATTCCTGACGTGAGAAGAATCACGATACTGAGCGCTATTAATAAATACGTCATTTCTTTCCCCTTTTTCTAAAGAATAGGATTCCAATACCGAGAAGGATTGCGGCAGCGGCAATGGATATGACTATCGCTGAAATATTCCTGCCGTCAATAACAGGCAAGAGGCGGCTTTCCTTTTCTTTCAATACTCTGGCATCGGCTGAACCTGCAGTTGCCTCGGCCATATTGACCTTATAACGCTCCGCAGCTTTCCCATCGAGGTTGGCTCCGATAAACGCCTGCAGTTTCTTGTTGGCGCAAACGAACTCCGTGCAGGGAGCACCGTGCTTTTCGGTGATACGCGCATTCAGCGATGCCATAATCTCCAATTGCTCTTTCGACGGTTTCCAGAACCCTTTGCGCGCACTCTCAAGCATTGTAGCGGTCATCTCCTGCAACGCCGCCGGATTGGTTCTGTCGAAATATTCCTCAATTCCGAGATTTTCCTTGTCGAGCACGTATAGTTTATATAAATCTTCATAGATATCATCGGGCAAAGCGCTGCTCCGGGTTGCGCTCCAGCCGAATATATTTCTGAAAATCTCGCCGAACATCTGCGCCGTTGTAGCGTCTCCTCTGAGCCTCTGCCTTATGAATTCGGGATTCAGAATCGTAGCTCTTGTCTCCACGCCCACGGCCACGCGTGTGTCCTGAAGACGCGGCAGATAGGAATTGCGATAATCCGCAAGCACGGCATCTGGTTCCTTCCCGTTGATGGCCGTCGATGCGAGCGACAACGCTCCTGTAAATTCATATACATGATCGAGCGAAACGGGACCCCACGTGTTGCTTTGACGGGGCTGCACGATAACATCAGTTTTATCGATCGCAGCTCTGAGGAGATTCTTGTCCATGCTCCCCCAGTTTTCATCGTCGCCATACATGGCGCACATGTTGTTGAGATAGCCCTCCACAAGTTCTTTAGAGTCGTTCCATTCGCCGGAATTTTCCGTGTAGCTCAGCATCCCGGTGCTATATCCGGAATTGACGGGGCCGAATATCCTCATATTCGAAAGCTCGCGCGCCCGTCTGGGAGACTCTCCCTTTTCCACAAGTTCCTTCTCCTGAGCCAATGTGCCTTCGGCCACGTAATTCGGATATTTGTCATCTTTCGCACCCGCTGCCAGTTTCACGGCATCGGTGAGCATCTTCAGGCGGGAAGCGGCGATATCGCGCAGCTGACCCGACACCTGCACAAGAATATTGATTCGCGGTCGGCCCAATGTTTCCGAAGGTATCAGTTTGATATCCATCACTCGCCCCTGATCATCCCTTACCGGCTCCACGCCCAACATTCTCATAGCCTGGGCCACGGTGGCGCCCTGCGATGAAATAAACTCTCCGGCCCAGAATGTATAGCTTACTTTCCGGGGATATTCTCCATGCCCGGCGACATAATTTTTCAAAGTCTGTTCCGCCAGGGCTACTCCGTCGTCCCATGCCTTGGGGCCGGGAGTGGCTTCGGCATTTATGCCATACATGTTCCTTCCCATCGGAAGGACATTCGGATTCAGCACCGGATCGCCCCCGGGAGCCGGAGCGACGGGAATGCCGCGCAAGGCGCCCACCATGCTGTTGATCTCCGCCCCGGCGGATTCTGCGAGCATCCGCCGGCATTCGAGAATCTCTTCATCATCCCCGGCGCCGGATCCGCCGGCTCCATTCAGGCAAGCCGTTATCTCCTTTCTCGCTACAGGCAGATAATGATGGGTTATATACGTAAAATCGTGCAGGTTCTCTTTAGAAATCTTCCCCTTCTCAAAATCCTTTTTTGCTTTGGCATAGGCCCGTTTGTCGGCACACACGGCAAGCACACTGGTTGTCATGTCGGCAGGCGAATAAGGTTCTTCCATAACATAATATGCGCCTGTGATTTTCTCATTTGCGAGTTCTTCTACAAACGAATCTATCTTTTTCAATTCCTCCGCCGAATATATTCCTTTCGCAGTGGAGTCGAGACCGAGGTCTTTATGCAAGCCGAGTCCTATGATTTTTCGTTTCAGGGAGTTTGTGTTTCGCGCCGGAGATGCGATTGCTCCATGAATTTCCTCTATCAGAGCCGCATATTTATTCCGCATGCCGCTTTCAACATAAGGAGGTGTGAGATGCGTCACTATCACCGCATGACTTCTGCGCTTAGCAATGATGGCCTCTCCGACATTCCCCGTGGTATAAAAATAGAAATGCGGACGGTTGCCGATCAGCACTTCCGCCCAGTCTGCCTGCGACAGGCCTGCATTTTTACCGGGTGTGAATTCAAGATTGCCATGTGTGCCGAAATGTATAAGGGCGTCGGCATCAAATTTTTTCTGCATGTAAAGATATGGAGCGAGATATGAATGTGGAGGAACGACATCAGCCCCATGCACAAGTTTGAAATCATCATCGCCCAATGCAGGACGGGGCTGCGGGAAAATGAGAACATTGCCGAAATGCAAAGCAGCCACGGCAATACTGTCGCCCCTTGTCAGCAGGCTTCCCGGAGCTTTGCCGTAACGTTTTTCCACTTCGGCATATTTTTCGGGAAGCAACACATCTTTTGCCCATTGTTTATATTCGTCCCGGGATATCCACAGGGGGTTGCCCTCTTTCATGAACTTTTCCTGCGCCGCCGGGGCATACGACCCCATAACACTCCCCTGTTTCATGAGCAGGCGTTTAAACTCTTCCCGATTAGCGGGCAGACCGGAGAGATCATAGCCCTCTTTCTTGAGACGTTGCAGAAAATTATAAAGCGATGGCACTACTTCCATTCCGGAAGCAAGCAACGCGTCTTTGCCCGGCGATTTGAAATAGGCGATGGCTATCTTCTTTTTGCCGTTCGGAATAGTTCTGAGGCGCATAAACCTCTCGAACTGCTCCATAAACGCATTTACCCTCTCCGGCTCGGGCGTATACAGGAGATAGCCTTCCGGACTCGGATTCTGAGTGGAAATACATAGCGGCGTCATGCCTCCGTCGATTTCAGGCACTACTATGCGCGCATTCAGCGTGCCTCCTCCCATCGGTTTTTTCACATCAAGCCATTCCTCTCTGGGCTGGATAAGAGGAAAAGGCATGAACATAGGTATTTGCTTCTCATAGGCCCAGTTGATCAGCGTGTCATTCCCGAGTCGCCCCATCGGAAGATAGACGATTGCCTCGGGATTCACCGCTTTAATCATGCGGGCGCGCCTCCGCCCTGTGGCTGTGATCGGATATACATTATAGCCTGCCTGCGTGAGCCGAGAAATCAGAGTGTCGATGTGGGCGCGGTTGTTCTCCACCGGAAAACTGACTCCCGACACGAAAGCCACATTTTTCCCCTCCTGATTATATATGCCTTTCTGCTTGAGATAGGCCGTGAGCGATTCCGCTTTGTCAAAATATTTCCCCGGCTCCAGATGGTAATACATGTTAGCCGGCATCTCCACAGGTTCTTCATATTCTATTTTACCGATCCTATCCGAGGATGCTATCGAGGCGATATATCTGACCAGATTGCGGTAGTTTCTCCCGCACTGATTTGAAAAATATTTCTGAAGCTTCCTGCACTGAGCCGAATCGAGGTTATGCTTCACGACAAAACTGAAATTGCGCAACGTATTGGTAAAAACGGGGATTCCTCCGGCAGCGGCTTTGTCGAGCGATGCTAATTGCAACGAGTCGAGGAAAAGGCCTCTTCCATACATCAGAACAGCATCGTATTTCTCGAATTCAGCAGCTTCCTCCATCGATCTGCAGATTACCTTGATTTTTCTGCAATCATTGTTGAGCACTATTTCAGCTTCCTGAGCGGGAAGAGCATTGACCACAAGGACCGATACCGTCCGCAACCACAGAGCATATACGCCATACGCGCAGGATCCGAGAATGATGATTATTCCGATTATGATGAGAACTTTATTCCTGACCCCCTTCATGTCTATAGATTTTCTTTTATGTATGATGACTTATGTTCGGCCGCATTCGGCACGGGGGCGCCGAACGCATCTTTGATATGTTCGATATAAATGTCCTGAATGCCGGGAATACTTCCTAATCCCTCAAGCAGAGACGTCACATTAAAACCTTCGCGTTCGAGCATTCCCCGCCATTCGCCGTCAATATCGTTGCGGGCATGGTCGCCGGCCACAAACATAAAGGGAATGAGTGTGACATTTTTCGCTTTTGAGGTTTTGAGCCGGGCCAAAGTGGTTTCATATGTAGGATAGCCTTCCACTGTGGCCACATGAAAACTTGATACGCCCTCGGAAGTAAACATATAGTCGATCTGCGAATACATTGCGTTGGCCGGAGTCGAAGTGCCGTGTCCGACCAATACCACCGCTTGATTCTTGGCAAGGTTCTTCCCGTATCTATCAATCAATATGCGGGTTGCTTTCAGGCAGTCCTCCACCGAATAAAGCAATGGGCGGCCGACACGTATCTCTTTGAAAAACGGCTTCATCAAGGATGCCTCGTTGCGCAAGACCTCCGCTTCGATTCCATCTATCACATTGGTCCCCTGAACTATGACATGGGTATAACCCTCGGCGGCAAGACGCAGAAGTGCCTCCTGCGGAGTTTTCTTTATGATTCCTCGTTTTTTGAGCCTGCTGATAATGATGCGCGATGTATAAGCCTCCGCAATAGTTATTTCAGGAAACTGCTGCCGGGCTTTTTCATTTATCGCATCGATCGTTGCCTTGCGGGTGTCGTCGTAGGTTGTGCCGAAATGCACCATCAGAATCGCCGTCTTCTCCTTGGGAGCCTCGCCGAAACTTTGAGCCATGACACTCATCGCCGTCATAAAGGCAAAAAATATGGCTATATATTTCTTCATTTTAAATGGTAAAAGTCCTCCCGGAACTTTCACGGTTCCGGGAGAACGGCGTAGAGAAAAAAGTTTTGAACCTATATATCTAATGTTTACTTCACGTCTTCCACCACACGAATCTGCTCGAAGTAATAGCCGGAAGCCATTGTGGCGCCGAGCGTAGTCTGATTCTTCTGCACATCGTAGATGTAAATCTGAGGTTTCTGTCCCTGTGCGTCCACACCGATATATGCCTTATGGTTGACATAGGCCATACGCGAGGAGAATCGGCCGCTGCTATAAGCGAGACTTTGCCCATTGTACATAATCGGGGTGCTTGTCTTGGAAACCACATCGATCACCGTATAGTAATGGCTGAAGGAGTCGATATCCGTTCCGGCAGCATCATCGCGCGCATAAGCCACAACTTTGTTATCGCCCACATACATTACGGAAATAAGTTTGCCCCCGGCTGTGAAACCATCGTAATTCTCGTCAAATTTCGTGGAACTGGCAGGAATCTTGAGGAGATGGCTTTGCTCGTTGCCGTCGGCGTCATCTGTCACGCAGGCTATATACAGATTGTTGTTCCCATCGATGAACGTTGTTGTCTGCAAAAGCTCACCATAAGCCGTACCAACCATCTCGCAATCGAGGAAACAGGGAGTGTCGCTTTCAACAGCCATAGTAGTGGGGTTGATGACGGCAGTCATCATCGGAGTGACACGTTTTCCTCTACGTCCACTTGTTTTTGCAAAATAGAAATAAAAGAGTTTGTTGTCGGAGGCGCGATAGTTGAGGATTCCGGCAGTGGTGAAAAGCTCGCCGCCTTCAGGCATCTTGACATCGAGTGTGCCTTCTGCGATTATCGACATGTCGTCTGTATTGAGCTTTGTCCATACAATCTTGGAAGCGTCACCATTGGCAGCCATTATAACGAGAGTGTTGTCGTTGATCCATGCATGGGTATATTTACGGGTGGCATATGTATTTGTCTGGAAACGGCGTTCCTTCACAACTTCCACCTTGTTGTCTTTGATCACATACTTTGCAAAACGATCGCCCGATACGGGGACCTGATAATAGTATGCGCCCTTGAGAATTGTCTCGAGCGAAAGAAGAGAATTCACCTCCGTGCCCGTTCCCTGAAATGTGATTTCGGGTTGGTCGGCATCAAGAGAGTTGACGCTGCGCACCAGAGTCTGCACATCGCGGCCCATGCCCCCATGACGGTCGAGGGCAACCCAGAGGTCGAAATGATAATCCTGAATGAGAGTGGGATCGTCCGGTTCGTTCGGTCCGTCGTCGTCTGAACAGCCTGTCATGCCGATAGCAAGAAAAAGAGCCATAAACGACATCAGAAGAAATTTAATTTTTTTCATCGTTTAATGATTATTGGTTGTTAGTTGATAAATATCCTGAATTTTGCCCCGAATGAACGTCCAGGCTTCTGCAACATATAATTGTCGTAGGCGAGCCGGTCGAAAACGTTGTTACATTCCAGAGATACGTTATATCTGTCGCTGTGCCAGGAATAGGAAAGCGAGACGTTGGTGATGTTCTGAGTCGGAATCCTCGCTTTCGATGAGGCAGCTCCGAATGCTTCCCAATTCAGATAATACCAGTGGATATACTGATATTCCGCACTGATTCGCAGACGGTCGGTTTTCATGACAAGATCGCGGAATGTATAGGAAGCATCAAGATTGCCGAAGAACCACGGACGGTTCGGAACCCTGTTTTTATAAGTAGCCGACAGATTCCCGTCGCTTTTAAATTTCTTCAGATCGCGGGCATCGCTCCAGCTGGCATTGGCCGTGACCTGAAGGGAGCTGTTCCATATATAAGAGATTTCCGCATCGAAGCCTTTTATATCGATGGCCGGCTCGTTGATGTATTGCATCATTCCCTCCCGTTCGGAAACCGTGGCGCGTATATAGTTCTGCACATGGCGGATAAATCCGTTGACTTCATAATTCAACTGATTGACCTCGCAGAAATTAAATGTGCCGAATATTCCCAGATTATAGTTGTTGCTCGCCTCGGGACTTAAGGCAAGATTCGGATAGACCGTGGTCCCGTTACCAAGTAATTCTCTCGACAAAGGAAGACGCACGCTGTGTTCGTATGATCCCTTAATGGAAAGGGGATCAAAAAGTGAGAAACGGGTTCCGGCACCGGCACCCCAGTAATTCTTAACTTTGTTTTTGTCGATTTTGTCGGAGCCTGTTATGGTGATGTCGTCAGCCTGTCTTATCGACAAGGCATTGATGTAATCCTTCACAAAATAGGAAGTCTGCCATCTGCTGTTGAAAAAAGACTGGGAATATGTGAGCGACAGAATGTGCTTGGTGACCACATCGTTAGAAGGTTCGAAATTCTTGTCGATATCGTCACGCCGTTCATTGCCCCGACGGTTCAGCATATAATTGAAGGCAAATATGTTGTGCTCGTTGAGTTCGTAATCGACTCCGGCATTCACTATCGTCAGCGGCCGTTTGTAAATACGGATCGTTCGCCCCTTGTTGTTCATCTCGTTGCCAGAGGAAGGGAGCCATGTGCCATCCCAGGAGTATTTGCGGTAGGCCGTGTCGACGGTTTCGCTATGATCCCAAGTGTGAGAGAGGGTAATGCGAGTGGAAACAGGTCCCCATTTCTTATTATACCGCGCCGAGACATTATAGGAATAGGAATGACGGGAAGCCTCGCCATATACTTTATTCTGCATGGCTCCGGTCTGAATCTCCTTGTCAAGTTTGTTATAAGAAAATCCTACAAAAAACTTATCGGCCCATTTCACGTCATTCACCCCGACTTCAAGCTCGCCGAACAGAGAAAAATAATCGTCATGAAAACGCCGTTTGTCGGTGAAAATATATCGGTCCTGCTCTTCGCTCCAGACCTCGACGTTTTTCATCATATAGTTGTTCTTGGAATAATTCACGCTGAAAGTGGGCTGAACGACTATAGGAGTCCCCGGTATATAATATTGCCCGTTGATATCTCCGGTATGGGTCTGAAACGAGCCGATACCATAAGATGCATCCAGATAATTCTGCCTTTTCTTCCGGGTTACAATATTTACCGCCCCACCCAATGCATCGGATCCAAGATACGATGGAACCACACCTTTATATAATTCCACGCGCTCCACAGTGTTGAGCGGAACGTTGTCAAGTGTGAGGCCTGTGCCTTTGGTCTCCAGGGGCACCCCGTCGATGAAATATCGGATGGAATTTCCCGACATCCCATTAATTGTTAAATCAAAATCCGATCCGGCACCACCTTCGCGTCTTACCTTAACGCCCGCCACATGATCAATCAGATCGTTAAGGGTAACCATCTTGTTCAGATTGGGCGCAATCTCGACGGCACTTACCGAGAACGCTCCTTCTTCGAGCTTTTTTCCCGCTGTCTTGCCATATACATTTACCCCTTGCAACTGAACGACATCCTCTTCCATCACTATGTCATGGACAATGTCTTTTGTCAGGTCTACTGCAAATTCAACAGTCCGATAGCCGGTTGCCGATATTCTGCATGAATATTTGCCTTTCGCAAGTTTGATTTCATATCGGCCATCTTTATCGGCCACCGTTACATAATTTCTGTCGTTGAAGCTCAATGTGGCGCCTGCCACAGGCTCTTGAATTCCGTCCGTTATATTTCCGGATAGTGTATAAACAGGTTTGGCCGCCTGCAAAAACAGGTGGCTCGATAGAATAAATAAAGAAAGTATCCAGATTTTCATTCGGTTTGCTGCCAAATTTAAACCCGGGGTACTATCACGCAGCAAACCATAATCATTCTCTACGAACAAGAGAACAATTAGTTGTTTTGTGGTAATATAACCCGAAAACTACAAAACTATATGTTGATTTGGCAGGTCTCCTGACTTATCCCCCTGTCAATACCTTCCCATCGGGACAACCGACAGTGGCTTCTTATTGACAGGTTTTGAAGGAATTACAGTAGCGGGTCTGTTCCGGATTCTCACCGGATTCCCTATTAATCGCGCATTCGCGAACCAAAACCGCGTCAAAGTTAAGAATTTTTTGTTATTCGACAAAATTATATTTAATCTGTATTAGGCATTCGCCTTACATTCTTTTGTCAAATGTCAAATTATCTGAAAATTTTTTTGCGGTTGATGTTTGATTGTGTCAAAATTATTATATAGTTTTGCACTAACATTATTGTTAGTCATTACTATTAAATATATTTGTTGATATGACAGAGCAACTGAAGCAACAGCCGACAACGGAGGAGTTGATTCTTCAAGCTGCTGAAAAGGAGTTTCTTGAGAAGGGCTACTCCGGAGCAAAGACAACTGCGATAGCGGAAGCGGCGGGAGTGACCCACGCGATGTTCCACTATTATTTCCGCACCAAGGATAAACTTTTCGAAAAAATTGTGGCCGAAAAAATGGAGCGATTAAAGGATTTGATGTTCGCCGCCATCGGAAATCCGGAGCTTCCGCTTAAAGATAGAATAATACAAGGAGTGGAGAGCCATTTCGATTTCATAGCCGCCAATCCGCTGCTTCCCCGATTCCTCTTTAATGAGCTCTATCTCAACAGAGACAGAATCGAAGGTGCCAAGGGTCGCCTGATAGGTATTGCCAACAGCTGTATCAACGACCTTCAGAACGCCATCGACAATGAAGCTGCGCGTGGCGGCTGCCGCAAGGCCGAAGCCCGCATGGTGCTCCTCGACATTATTTCGCTCAATATCTTCCCGTTTATCGTAGAGCCTGTGCTCAACGGTATTTTGGCCTCCACCAACGAAAGTTTCGAATCCTTGCTCGAAAAGCGCAAGAAGGAGAATGTGAATACAATACTCGGTAAACTAAACCTATTATAATATGACAAGGCGAAACATATCGGCCTTTCTGCTTGCAGGATGTTGCGCAGTATATTCTTATGCGGGAGTGACGGTGGAGCAATGCGTGGAAGCAGCCCGGGATAATTATCCGTTGATTCAGAAATACGATATCCTGAATCAGAGCAGACAGCTCGACCTGTCGGATATCAACAAGAGCTGGCTCCCTCAAATCGGCGTGTATGCACAGGGAACGGCTCAGAATGCGGTGCCCTCTTTCCCCGACGGGCTTTCCCACATGCTCGAACAGATCGGAACCGAAATGTCGGGTCTCGGCAAACTTCAGTATAAAATAGGCGTCGACTTCAGTCAGACTATCTGGGACGGAGGAAGCTCGAAAGCAAGCAGGGCGATTGCGGAAAGCGAGAACGCAAGCCGTGTAGCGGCTCTCGACACGGAACTATATGCCGTGCGCCAGAGAGTTGAAAATCTCTTTTTCGGCATTTTGCTGATTGAGGAACAGATAAAACAGGCCGAACAGACAAAAAAACTTCTTGAACGCAATCTTGAAAAGCTTAAGGCCATGAAAGCGCACGGAGCGGCCATGCAGAGCGATATGGATATGGTGGAGGCACAGATGCTTACGGTGAGCCAGCAGGTCATTCAGGCCAAGAGTCAGGCCCAAAGCTATCGAAAGCTTCTGGGTTTATATACAGGCAGGACTGTGGAGGGTGAAAACCTCGTAAAACCTGAGCTTGAGATACCTGCGGCGCTGACTTCCAACCGCCCGGAGATGAATCTCTTCGAGGCTCGCATAAAGGCCAACGATGCGCGTCTCGGAAGCATAAAGGCATCCCTGATGCCCCGCATCGGTTTCTTTGCCCAGGCCTACTACGGTTATCCGGGATTCAACTATTTCAAAAGTATGCTCAACCGCGACATGTCGTTCAATATTATGGCAGGAGTGAAAATATCATAGAATATCGGCTCTTTCTATACCAAGGGGAACAATGAGCTCAAGCTGCGTCTGGCAAATAATGATATAACCGCCGACCGCGACCTCTTTCTCTTCAACACCGGTCTTCAGATAGAATCGCAGACAGAGCAGATTTCCGAACTGAGGGATATCATGAAAGATGATGCCCGCATAGTGTCGCTCCGACAGAATGTGCGCGCCGCAGCCGAGTCGCAACTAAACAACGGAGTGATCGATGCGACCGCACTCCTCACCAAAATCACCGACGAGAACCTTGCACGGATAAACTCCACCTATCATGAAATACAACTTCTTCAAAGTATATATCAACTGAAATATATCCTAAACCGATGAAAAAGTCTTTTTTATATGTTACTTTGGCAATCATTGCATCCTCATGCCAGAGCAAGCCGGAATATGACGCTACCGGAATATTCGAGGCCACGACCGTAACGGTTTCCGCCGAGACAAACGGCAAAATACTATCACTCAATATTTCCGAAGGAGACAGCGTGACGAACGGCCAGCGCGTGGCCGTGATCGACACTACGTTGCTCGTGTTGCAATATAAACAGCTTCAGAGCCGCCAGTCGTCAACCGAAAGCTCCACACCCGACATCGCGGCGCAGGCCGCCTCACTGCGGTCGCAGATCGCCCACCAGCAGAATGAATGCGACCGCATAGCGCGTCTTCTTGCCGATGGAGCAGCCACACAAAAGCAATGCGACGATGCCGACGCAGCCCTGCGCACGCTCCGCGCCCAGCTCGACGGGCTTCTCTCCACTCTCGGCAAAAACCGCTCATCGATTTCCGACAATGCCGTCGCCCTGCAATATCAGAAGGAGCAGATCGGCGAGCAGATTCAGAAAAGCTATATCTCGGCTCCCATCACAGGCACCGTGCTGCAAAAATATGCCGAGGCGGGAGAGTTCGCCTCGCCGGGGCGTCCCCTTTTCAAGGTAGCGAATCTCAATGATATATATCTAAGGAGCTATTTCACCGCCAATCAGCTTGCCGATTTGAAGATCGGACAGAAAGTTACGGTGATCGCCGATTTCGGGGGTGAGGAGCAATTTGAATATCCCGGCAGAATCACCTGGATTGCCCAGGAAAGCGAGTTCACGCCCAAATCAATCCAGACAAACGACACAAGGGCCAACCTCGTATACGCGGTGAAGATTGCCGTGAAAAACGACGGCCGGCTGAAACTTGGTCAATACGGTGAAGTGCGCCTATGAACCCCGCTATTGAGATAAAGGGAATATCCAAAAGCTACGGAAAGCTCCGGGCACTCGACAACGTTTCGTTCTCGGTTCCCGAGGGCTCGATGTTCGGGCTGATAGGGCCTGACGGATCGGGAAAATCCTCGCTCTATAAAATCCTCACGACCCTTCTCAATCCCGACAGCGGCACGGCCACCGTAGCCGGACATGACGTAGTGAAGGATTTTAGGAAGATTCGCTCAGAAATCGGTTATATGCCGGAGCGATTTTCACTTTATCCGGACCTGAGCGTTAATGAGAATCTGCATTTCTTCGCATCTCTTTTCGGGGTCAGCGTAAAGGATAACTACGACCTGATCGCTCCTTTTTTCGATCAGCTGGCAAAATTCCCGAACCGCATGGCCGGTGCTTTGTCGGGAGGGATGAAACAGAAACTCGCTTTGGGGTGCGCGTTGATCCATCGTCCGAAAATTCTTCTGCTCGACGAGCCGACCACGGGAGTCGACGCCGTGTCGCGTAGTGAGTTCTGGGATATGCTCGCCACTCTCAGGGAAAAGGGAATCACAATTCTTGTCTCCACCTCCTACATGGATGAGGCTCAGCGTTGCGACAGGATAGCGCTGATCGACAAGGGACATATTCTTGATGTCGACACTCCCGACAGGCTCATGGCAGGAATCGGAGAAAACCTCTATAATGCTTCGGCCGGCGAGATGTATCGTCTGCTGATGTTCTTGCGCCAAATGCCGGATGTGCGTAGTTGCTATACTTTCGGTGCGACACTTCACGTTGTGGCAGCCTCCGGTTTCGACCCTGCGGAAGCGGCAAAAACCTTGACCGCCGCCGGACTTGCCGATGTGAGGATATATCCCGCAAAAGGAGATATCGAAGATCTGTTCATAAAACTCGCAGACAATGAATGAGGAATATTCAATTTCCGTAAGGAATCTGGTGAAAAGATTCGGCAGTTTCACGGCTGTCGACAATATCAGCTTCAACGTGGAGCGCGGAGAGATTTTCGGCTTTCTCGGCGCCAACGGTGCCGGAAAGACCACTGCCATGCGCATGCTCTGCGGCCTGAGCAGCCCTACTTCCGGAACGGGCACCGTGGCCGGATTCGATATCAATACCGGAGCAGAGCAGATCAAGAGACATATCGGATATATGAGTCAGAAATTCTCCCTTTATGAAGACCTTACTGTAGCGGAAAATCTCAGGTTGTTTTCGACAATCTACGGCATGTCTGACCGAAAGATAGCTGAGAAATCGGAAGAGGTGTTCAAGGCTCTGGAAATGGAGGGAATGAAGAATACTCTGGTAAAGGATATTCCCAACGGATGGAAACAGAAGCTTGCCTTCTCATCGGCCACGATGCACCGCCCGGAAGTGGTTTTTCTCGATGAGCCGACAGGGGGCGTCGATCCCGTGACGCGCCGCAAGTTCTGGGAACTGATATATCAGGCCTCATCGCAGGGGATGACGATATTCGTGACCACCCATTATCTCGACGAAGCGGAATATTGCAACCGCATATCCATCATGGTCGACGGGCGCATCAAGGCTCTTGACAGTCCGCAGAATCTGAAGAAAACGTATAATGCCGCGACGATGGACGAAGTTTTCCGCATAGTTGCAAAAGAGGCAAAAAGAGGAGATTGAATTATGTCGGTATTCATATCCATGATAAAAAAGGAAACGCTGCATTTAGTGCGCGATTTCCGCACTCTGACGGTAGTCCTGATTATGCCGCTGGTGCTCCTTATACTGTTCGGTTTCGCCATATCCACCGAAGTCAACAACGTCAACATCGTAGCGGTGGTCACGATGCACGACGACACATCGCGCGGCTTTATCGAGAAACTGCGCACCAATTCATATTTCACATTCAAGGGAATCGTCCCCTTTGAAAACGTCGAGCCGATGCTCCGGCGTGGTGAGGCCGATGCCGCCTTGATTCTGAAGACAGACGGCGGTAACACCGACTATCAGATTATCACTGACGCATCGAACACAAGTATGGCGCAGACAGCTGCCGGATATGTGGAGAGTGTGCTCGCCCAAGGCGTGAAGCCTCCTGTTCTTACGCGCACTCTCTACAATCCGCAGCTCAAGAGCGCATATAATTTCGTACCCGGCATCATGGGCATGATTTTCATCCTGATATGCGCCATGATGACCTCCGTTTCGATAGTGAGCGAGAAGGAAACGGGCACGATGAACCTCCTGCTTGTCTCTCCCGTGAGGCCGCAGACAATCATACTCGGCAAGTTGGTGCCCTACTTCATTCTGTCGTGTGTGATTCTGACATTGACGTTGCTGATCAGCTACACACTGTTGGGACTGAATGTGTCGCCAAGCATTTTCAATGTGATATGGGTATCGCTGATTTATATCATCTTGGCCCTCTCCCTCGGATTGTTCATATCGACGATAGCAAACACTCAGGTCACGGCTCTGCTCGTTTCGGGCGTTCTGCTGATGCTTCCTGTGGTGATGCTTTCGGGAATGATATTTCCCGTCGACAACATGCCGGCGATTCTCCAATGGCTGTCATGCATAATCCCGGCCCGATGGTATGTCTCGGCTATGCGTGTTTTAATGGTGCAGCAACTTCCGGTGGAATATATAATGACCGAGGTTTCGGTTCTGATCGCGATGACTGTTATCGTATTGATTCTTGCCATCAGAAAGTTCAATACAAAAAAGGTATAATATGAATCTGAGAATACTGAAAATACTGCTGAAAAAGGAGATACTCCTTCTGAAGCGCAATCCTTTCATTCCCAAAGTCATAATAGCGCTACCGATTATGGCCATGCTCATACTTCCCCTTGTGGCGAATCTTGATGTGAAGAATGTGAGCGTTGCCGTGGTCGACAACGACCGGTCCGAACTGTCGCGCAGAATACTGGCCGACATGGACGCTTCGGAATATCTGTCGGTTAAGAAATGCTGTTTCCTTTTCCGTGAAGCATTGCATAGTGTGGAAAGCGGCGAGGTCGATGCCATTCTGGCTATTCCGGCAGATTATTCAAAAGAACTTGTAAACGGCCGCAATCCGCAGCTTATGCTCGATGCCAACGGGGTAAACGCCATGAAAGGGATGCTCGGCGCCCGTTATGTCACTCAAGCGGCCATCGGCACCTTGTCGCAATGGAGAGCCGAGAGGGGGCTCGCCCCGGCGTTGCCGCAGGTCAGCGTGATGAATTATTATAATCCGACACTTAATTTCAGGAATTATATGATTCCGGCCCTGATGGTTGTGCTTATCATTATAATTTGCGGATTTCTGCCCACACTGAACCTTGTAAGCGAAAAGGAGACCGGAACGATCGAAGCCATGAATGTGACGCCCGTCGGGAAGTTCACCTTCGTGCTGTCGAAGCTCATCCCCTACTGGGTGGTGGGCATACTGGTAATCACTGTCGGAATGCTTATAGGCCGGTTCGTCTATGGTCTCGCACCGGCCGGCAACATCGGCGACATCTATTTGGCCGCCATTCTGTTCAGCCTTGTGATGTCGGGACTGGGCGTGACTATCGCCAACAACTCGGCAACCATCCTCCAGAGCATCTTCATCATGTTTGCCTTCATCATGATATTCCAGCTGATGGGCGGACTGTTCACACCGATTTCATCGATGCCTCAATGGGCACAATATATTACGTATGCCGTGCCTCCGCGCTATTTCATCGAGATAATGCGCTCGATATATCTGAAAGGAACAGGCATAGCCGACCTCTCCGCTCAATATACGGCCCTGGCCGGCTATGCCACCTTCCTCTGCTCGCTGGCAGCCCTTACTTATAAAAAGAGAACCTGATCAATTATATCCCTTGTTCTGGACATACAAACCCGGAACATAGTACAGCTGGTTATAAGGAATCGGATAGAATTCATTCTTGCCGGGAGTGTAATGGGCATCCTCATAATATTGACCATAACGGGTTCCATTATAGGATGCGTTTTTCTCGGATTCGAAATATGCGTTGAGCACTGTCGAGGCTATTCCCCAGCGTCGAAGGTCGAAATACCGGCTGCTCTCCATAGCCATCTCAAGGCGGCGCTCCCAACGCAGACATTCGCGGGCCGTTTCTTTATTTGCAAAATACGAGGCGGGATAGAGTGCGATCTCACAAAAATCCTTGGCGTATGCGATATGCTTATTGACCGAGTTGGCGGCGCGTTGGCGTATGTCGTTTATGATTTCGCGGGCTTCCGTCAGCCTGTCGAGTTCAATAAGGGCTTCGGCGCGCATCAGCATCACATCAGTGTAGCGGAACACGTAATCATTCATAGCGAAAGCCTGCCATGAACCCTCGAAAGTCTCTCCATTGCTGCGCTGAGGCACCTCTTTGAGGGAAGTATAATAGCCATAGGTGTTGGGCGTGCGAGAATTGTTCATAGTCATCGTATACTCGCTCTCATACTTATAGGGGAAGGTGGGCATGCCGACGGTGTGGAATAGGCGCGGATCCCATTTCTGAGCGGTCGGGGTGCCGTTTACCGGGTAATCATTTGCATCATTGAACGAATCGAACATAGGAAGGCCATCTTTGGTTTTGAACGCATTAACAAGATTCTGAGAAGGCTTGTGGAAATCCCATCCACACGACCACATCCCCCAGCACCCGTTGAGTGTATTGGACCAGTTGGCGCGTCCGTATTTTGTATGATCCTCGGTATACTGCGAAGTCTGCACAGCGAATACGGATTCTTTGCTGTTCTTGTATTCCGGCAGGAATATGTCGCCGAAATCCTCGAGATATCCGTAGCGGGAGTTCTTCACAACATCGGTATATTCCACAACCTTTTTCATATAATCTCCGTTAATGAAATCAATACCGTCGGTGGCTTCATAACCGTCGCCCCATGCGAGCG
This sequence comes from uncultured Bacteroidales bacterium, assembly GCA_900549375.1. Taxonomy (GTDB): domain Bacteria; phylum Bacteroidota; class Bacteroidia; order Bacteroidales; family Muribaculaceae; genus Lepagella. The sequence goes on from URNY01000001.1 coordinate 18,359, forward strand.
TGAGATAACATTTGGCGAGATATGCTGCGGCGGCTACTTTGTTGGCGCGGCCTGCGCCATCCTCCGTTTCCATGGGCAGCACTTTGTAGGCCTGTTCGAACTCACCGATCACCTTCCCCATGAGTTCCTGATATGTGAATTCATTGTTGCGGACCTGCTCATGAGAGCTCTGCTCGAAAACTGCTTTGTCGATCCAAGGAACCTGTCGGAACATCGTGACGAGCTTGAAATAGCTGTGTCCTCTTAGGAAATGGACTTCTCCCACACGCTGCGCAGCTGTCTTCTCGCCGAGTTTCTCCACCCCGTGCTGCTCGAGGGCAGTCAGAGCGCGGTTGCAGCGGGAGATGTTGCAATAGAGGCGATACCAGAGTTCATCGAGTTCTCCGGGTGTCGAGGTCAACGTCGACCATATTTCCATCGGATGGTAACCGGTGTCGGTTGTTCCTCCGCCACCTTTCAGGCAGTCGTCGGAGCCGAGATCGCCGTAAGGCCAGAGATTGAAAGGATAGCTGAACCAGCAGTCGCCTAAAGAAGCGTAAGCCGCATTCACCATTTTGTCGGGTTCGGAATAAGCGAGGTCCCCGTCGATCACGCCTGTCGGAGGCACATCGATAAAATCATTGCACGCTGCGAGAGTCGATGCGAGTGCAAGGAGGATATATATTTTTAAAGATTTCATTATTAGTCGCAATTATAGTTAGAAATCAATTTGGAAACCGAAAGAGAAGGAGGTTGGTATAGGATATGCCCAGTTAGCGTTTTCCGGATCGGAACATGTCAGAGAATTGCTCTTTATAGTGAGAAGATTCTGTCCCGAAACATAGAAACGCGCCTTGCTCATACGCAGTTTCGAAAGCACCTTGTCGGGAAGATTATATCCGATCTGGAGAGTGCGGAGTTTGGCGTAGGATCCGTTTTCTACGAAATATGAGGAAGTACGTCCTTCGTCGCCCTTGTTGTTGGTGGTGAGCATCGGAATAGTAGAGCCGCTGTTCACCTCCGGCAGCCATGCGTCGAGCACGCGGTTTCCCTTATTGCTTCCGGCATCGGTGACACTCCAGAAGTCATTCTGGAATTTCTGGTTGTTATATACATCCTGCCCGAGGACTCCCTGCCAGAACATCTGAAGGTCGAAGTTCTTATATGCAAGTTCGAGATTCAGTCCGAACGAAAGGTCGGGAACCGGGTTGAAAATCCAGGTCTGGTCATCGGGCGTTATGCGGCCATCGCCATTGAGGTCGGCATACTTCATACCGCCGAGACGGGCATTGTCCTGCCCGGAATTCGAAACTTCCTGCTGAGTCTTGAAAAGGCCGTCGAAAACATAACCTACGATCGAACCATAGGGACGACGCGACTGAACGAGATTCTCCTTTGTGGTGTGGGCGTAGGAGCCGGTAGTGGTGTTAGGGAGATAAGTGACGCGGTTGCGGAAAAAGTCGAAGTTCAGAGATGCCTTGTAAGAGAAGCCGCACGCCAGCTCATCGCGCCAGCCTATCAGGAATTCCATACCCCAGTTGCGGAGCGACGGGCCGTTTAGCCATGACGCTCCGCCCTCACCCATAGCGCCGAGATAAGCCGGAGTGATGAGCATATCCTTCACATCCTTTATATAGGCGTCGACTGTTCCGAAAAGGCGGTCGTTCAGCATGCTATAGTCGATTCCGGCATTATATTGGATGGTCGTTTCCCATTTCAGGTTGTCGTTTGCCGTCTGGCTTACTATATATCCCGAAGGGAAGATTCCGCTCTGCTGAAGCAAAAGGTCGTAGGCCGAAGATGTTACGCGGTCGTTGCCGTAATCGGCCACATAAAGTGCATAGCGGGCAGTGTTGGAGATTGCCTGATTACCGGTCTTACCCCATGAAAGACGCAATTTAAGGTCGTTGAGCCATGGTTTCTTTATATTTTCCGAAATGCGGTAGCCGAGTGTGGCGGCGGGGAATGTTCCGTAACGGTTGTTGCGGCCGAATCTGGAGGAACCGTCGCGACGGATCGTAAACGACGCGAGCAACAGGTTTCGCCAGTTGTAATCAACCTTGCCGAAGAAAGAAACCAGAGAGTATGCCGACTTGTTGCCGGTGGATTTCTCGACTCCCACCGATGCGCCGGGATACATATAATCCGGTGTCTCTATGTCGTAATCCTCATTATATCCTGAAAAGTCGATTCTGCTCTGGTGGAACATCTCCATACCTGCAAGGATAGTGAATGTATGGTCGTTTGCAAGCGTGAAGTTATAATTTGCGGTATTGCTCCAGGTCCATTTCGAATCATTGGCCTGCGACAAGGTAGTCGAATTGGTGTCGTTGTTCACTATGTCGCTATGGAACGTATAGTTGTAGGAATGGATAAAAGCTGCGTCATAGTCAAGGCCGAAGTTGCTGCGCAGCAAAAGGCCTTTCACCGGTTTTATCTCGAGGAACGCGTTTCCGAAAAGACGCCATACGTTGAGGGCATTGTCTTTATTGAACGCAAGTTCGCGGAGCGGGTTCTGACGGTCGGCCATACTGCCCACCGGCCCGGCGTAGGTCTTGCCGTCGGTTTCAAACACCGGAACGATTGTCGGCATCTTGAGCGCATTTTCCATCGGCTGGCAGTCCACCTGTTTTGTGTGGGTAAGTGTGAAATTCTCACCTACCGTAACTATCGGACATATATTGAACGAAGAATTGATGCGGGCCGAGATGTTTTCGAAATTCGTATATTTGAGGATTCACTCGTTTCTCTTATATCCCAAAGAGAAGAATACGTTGGCTTTTTCAGCGGCATACGAAACCGATGCGTCATAACTTTGGGCGAAACCGGTTCGCGAAATCTCTTTGAGCCAATCGGTATCCGACATCCTCATGGTCTGCTTGGAGTTAATGAAGCCGTCGTAAAATCCATTGACTTTATAATCTACATATCGATTGTTGGCAATATCATATACTTTGATCGGATATCCGGATGTGGCGTTGAGATTCAGACCGTAGCTTGAGGCGTAGGCCACGGGATCTATGCCGTCGTTGAGGGCGGCCTGAGCCATTGCCGTGGCATATCCGGGGGTGTCGAGAAGTTTCATTGTGGCCTGCGATGAATAGAACTGGGCAGTAAGATTGGCCGACAGGCTCACATTTATCTTGTTTCCCTGCGAGGCTTTTCCTCTTTTGGTCGTGATTATGATAACGCCGTTGGCAGCTCGGGAGCCATAGATTGAAGCGGAAGCTGCGTCTTTCAGCACCTGCATGCTCTCGATATCATTGGCATTCAAAGAATTCAGGGTTGCCGTGGTGGGTACTCCGTCAATCACAAACAGTGGATCCTGCGAGGCGTTGAAGGATCCGATGCCGCGGATACGGACCGATCCGACGCCACTCGGCGAGCCATTGCCGGTGATCGTCATGCCGGGCACTTTTCCCTGAAGCGCACGCATCGGATCGGTATCAGACGTCGTTTCCAGAGATTTGGTCGATACTACCGAGACGGCACCTGTAAGGTCGGCTTTGCGGACAGTCTGATATCCAACCACCACTACTTCGTCGAGAAGCTCCGAATTCTCGTCGAGATAGATTTTCATTTCAGGGACGGCTTTGATTTCCGCCGGTTTATATCCTATATATGAAACTTTTAAGACGGCACCTTCGGGAACCGAGATTTTAAAATTGCCGTCGATATCGGTTGCCGCGCCTGCTTTTGTGGCAGAACAAAGGACGGAAGCTCCGATCAGAGGTTCTCCGTCGGTTTTTGAAAGCACCGTCCCATGCACAGTTATGTTCTGTGCCTGCACAGTGATTGACATGAGCAATGTCAACAATGCACTGAGAATCGTTTTTTTCATGTGGTTGAGTTTTTTGTTAACTGGCACAAATTTAAACAGGCACCTATGTTTCAGCATATAAAGGATGTTGCGTAAACTATAAAATTTTACACAACGCACGTTTTTTGATAGGATATGCACTGTTTTTTTATATAGCCCCGATTTTTTTCAAAGGGCAGAGTCTAAGTAGGCTCACTTTGCCAGTTTGTTCCTTACCTGCGAAGGTGTCTCGCCATAGGCGTCACGATAGCATTTGGTAAAATAGGCCGGTGTGGAGAATCCTGTTTCATAAGCTATTTCGCCTATCGTTTTTTCTGTTGAGATCAGAAGCTCCCGTCCGCGCTGGAGACGCAAGCGACGGATTAGTTCCACGGGAGCATAATTTGTAAGGGCTTTGATCTTACGATAGAACTGCGAGCGTTCCAGTCCCATTTTTGAAGCAATCATGTCTACGTTCAGCTCAGGATTCCCCATCCCTTCATTTAATATCTTTAGAAAACGGTTGTAGAACTCATTATCTATGTCATCGGTGGGCAGCGAATTCGTCACTGTTGTTTTCTCCGGAGAGTCTTTAGACACCGCCGACGGGCGTGAGAGCCAAAGGTCTTTGATGCGTTTGCGGTTAGCTATCAGACTCGAACATCTTGATTTAAGCACATTGATATTAAACGGTTTTGACAGATAGCCATCGGCTCCGCAGTCGTAACCCTGAATGCGCTGTTCATCCATGGAGCAGGCCGTGAGCATAAGCACCGGAATATGAGAGGTCGACACCTCATTTTTGATATATCTGCAACACTCCAGACCATCCATCACCGGCATCATCACATCGCATATTATCAGATCCGGAACGTATCTGGAGGCCATCTTCACTCCCTCTTTGCCATTGGAGGCCGTAATTATATTATAATCGCTGCCTAATAACTCGCCGACAAGCTTCTGTATATCTTTATTGTCATCGATCAGAAGTACAATCGGTTTGGTTCCATCCAGAGTGCGTGTGCTTTCGATGGCATCGAGTTCCGCCTCTGCATCGGCGTGACCTATCATTTTCTCGGATACCGTGGCGTTTTCGGCAATGTGTCTTACAGGAAGGGTGACGGTGAAAACAGACCCCTTGTTCAGAGCACTCTCCACACTGATGCTCCCTCCATGAAGCTCGATGAAAGCTTTGGCGAGCGACAAACCGATTCCCGAACCTTTCGGATGAATACGGTCCACCTGATAGAAGCGGTCGAAAATATTACCGAGATCCCTTTCGCTTATACCTTCGCCTGTGTCGGAAACCTTAAATGTCAGATTCTTGCCGTCGCATTCATAAGAAACCTTGATAGAACCGTTGTTCGGCGTATATTTGAAAGCATTGGAGAGCAGATTGAAAAATACGCGCTCGATTTTCTCCACATCGATCGCCACCGGAATATGCGCTTCTGCCTTCGGAGCCTCCAACGTAAGCTTAATATCCCGTTTGCGGGCCACTGAATAGAAGGATTCCATCCAGTCGTGAATTGTCTGGTTGAAATCAATCTCGGAGAGATGGAGATTCAGTTTGCCGTTCTCATATTTCCGGAAATCAAGTATCTGGTTTATGAGTCGCTGAAGGATCTTTACATTTTTATTGGCTATCTTTATGAGTGTATGCTGCTGGGGCGTAAGATTTTCCGCCACCGCAAGCTGAGCCACCGGCTCGGCTATGAGAGTGAGGGGTGTCCGCAGGTCGTGCGATACGTTCGTGAAGAATATCAGTTTGGACTGTGTAGCGGCCTGCAGCTGCTCGTTGAGTTGTGTCTGCTTGTCTTTCTCCTCCTCAAGTAATCTGTTCTGGGCCAGAAGTTCTTTCTGATGTCTGCTTCGTTGCCAGTATGCGCGTAGCAAGAGGAATCCGACGCCGAACAAAAGTATGATTATGGCGATGCTGGCATAAAACAAAGAGGTCTGCGATGAATGCTGCGCCCAATAATCATCGATCTGCGTTTTCAGCAGCTTCATTTTCCCGGTTTCCTCTTTCAGCGTCTCATTCTGCAAGAGAAGGATATCGGCATTGGAAAGGTCGACGGCCGAAGATGCGGGCAGGATTGTCTCTTTCCTGTATGGCTCATGCTTAAGTATGGCCAGGGCTGTCTGTATAAGCCGATGGCCCTCCGTCGGATAAAGAAAAGTGGCATCGATAATACTGTCGGCAACTGCCTTGATTCCGATATTCGGAGCGGCATCGATGCCAATGATGCGGATATTGTCGCGGCCATGACGGCGTGCCACCTCCGAGGCACCGATGGCCATCCGGTCATTATGGGCATAGATAAGGTCGACATCAGGATATCTCTTCAAAAGGGAATCCACCACCGGCATGGCGTCCTCCTTGTTCCAGTTGCCGGGTACGCTTGCCAGCACCTCTCCCCCATTCGCTTCATATTCCCTGACGAATCCGGTGTGCCGGTCTTCGGCCGGGGTCGAACCCTTCAATCCGAAAATCTCTATTGCCTTGGTTCCGGGCCCCGACAGATGCAGGGCATAATGCGCGGCGGCGCGGCCGATACCGGCATCGTCGACTCCGATCCTTGCGGTATATGAATCGCCATTGATATTCCGGTCAAAAATCACTACGGGAATACCTCTCTCATACACCTCTTTTATTATGGGGGTAAGTGCCGCCGCTTCGTTTGGAGAAACGATGATGATATCGAAACGGTTGTCAACAAAATATTTTATATCCTCAATCTGTCGGGCATTGCTGTCATCGGCTGAACGGATTTCGACAACGGCATCTTCATGAAACATGATCTCGCGGTTTATCTCATCGTTCATCTTCATGCGCCAGTCATCCTGACTGCATTGAGAAACGCCGATTTTATAAACTTTACTGTCGTTACAACCGAGAAGTGTGAACAGGATTCCTATGATGAAAGCGTAGGGAAAAAGCCTTTTCATGTATATTGTATTTGAGCGTGTAATTTTAAGGTCATTGCAAAGATAATTATAATCCTATGAAAAAGAGTGTATAAGATATGAAAAATCAAGCAACACAACAAATTTGATATACTCCGCACGATTTTTTATATATAATCTTTGCAGTTTGTAGTAGTTTTGCAATACCGGAATTAAGACATCCGGCAGTCAACTTCAAAATTAAATCAAAAACCAATGAATAGAATAGGATTCGGAATTACAAGCGCCATAATTTTCGGCACGCTGCTCTCACCCCGGGCATTGGGTGCCGAGGGCGTGGAAGTGAACCATCTGGGGGTGAACAATACTCTGGTCCGTATCACGGGCGAGGACAGATATCTTCTGCTCCCCGCGCAGGAATCCAACGATGACGCCCGCATCGAGGTGCTCGTCGACGGAAAGCCGGACCGCACAATTTTCGTGAGGCTTGCAAAGAGCAAAATAGATTATTGCGTGCCTTTTGATCTTACCCGTTATAAAGGTCATGACGTTCTGCTGAACGTGATCACCACTCAGGACCGGTCAACTATCCGCGAGGCAAAAGATGATGTCTGCTGGAAAAATCTGGCATTGGCCGATACGTTTGATACCGTCAACAGGGAAAAATATCGCCCGGTTTTTCACCATACTCCCCTTTACGGCTGGATGAACGATCCCAACGGAATGTTCTATAAAGATGGCGAATGGCATCTTTATTATCAATGGAATCCTTACGGTTCGAAATGGCAGAACATGACATGGGGCCACTCATCTTCAAAAGACCTTGTCAACTGGGAGCATCATCCGGCGGCTATCGAAGCCAACGGTCTCGGCGCCGTTTTCAGTGGCAGTTCGGTGGTCGATTCCGAGAACAGCGCCGGATTCGGCAAGGACGCAGTTGTGTCTCTCTACACTTCGGCCGGCGTCAGCCAGATTCAGAGCCTTGCCCACAGCAAAGACAACGGCCGGACTTTCGAAATATATCCCGGCAACCCGGTGATTACTCTGGAAAGCGAGGCCCGCGACCCTAACATGTTCTGGGACGCCTCCAACAAGCGCTGGGTGCTCGCTCTCGCCCATGCCCTCGAACATGAGATGCTTTTCTTCACTTCGCCAGATCTTAAAAACTGGACCCTTCAGAGCACTTTCGGGAAAGGGATCGGTGCGCAGGACGGCGTCTGGGAATGTCCCGATCTGTTCAAACTGAAGGTGGACGGCACCGATGAAGAGAAATGGGTACTGGTCTGCAACATCAATCCCGGAGGACCTTTCGGAGGGAGTGCCACCCAATATTTCATCGGCGATTTCGACGGCACGACTTTCAAAGCCGACACCGACGCCGCCGGAAATATTCCCACTAAATGGATGGATTATGGCAAGGACCATTACGCCACAGTGAGCTGGAGCGGTGCTCCCGACAACAGGCGCACTCTTATAGGCTGGATGAGCAACTGGCAGTATGCGGCCGAGGTGCCCACAATGCAGTTCCGCAGCGCCAATACGCTCCCGCGCGAGGCCGGCATTTTCAAGGGGCCCGACGGTCAGCTTTATCTCTCTTCCGCTCCTTCGCCCGAACTCGACAGTTTGCGCGACAAACTTGTCGAGAAGGTCAATAATAAATCAGTGGGTAAAAGCGCACGGCGTTTCGCGCTTCCGACTTCAAACAGCGGTGTTTGCGAGATTCTCCTTGACCTCGATTGCCGAAAAGCAGATTCGGCAAGTATAAAAATTGCCAACACAGCGGGAGAGAACGTCGTCCTGAAATATGACGCCGCAAAACATACCCTCTCCTTCGACCGGCGTGAGAGCGGCATCGTGGATTTCAGTCAGGATTTCCCCGCCATGACGGTTGCCCCGACTTTCGAAAACAATAAGAAAGTTTCTCTCAGAATATTCATCGACAAATCGAGTATGGAGGTCTTTGGAAACGATGGCAAGTTTGTGATGACAAACCTCGTGTTCCCCAACAGTCCTTACTCATCAATCTCGATATCTTCCGGAGGAGGCAACGCTAAAATTGAAAATCTCAAAATATATTCCATTAAATTATAAGTAAGTATTCAAATTTAATTTATACTTAATCAGGCAGCCATGACACAATCTCTTGTAACCAATCGCAAATCATTCCTGCTCCAGATAATTCCTGTGATGCTCTGCTTCTTCGTCATGGGATTTGTGGACCTTGTCGGAACGGCTTCAAACTATGTTCAGAAAGACCTGGGACTTACCGATTCGCAGGCAAATCTCTTCCCCTCGCTCGTTTTCTTCTGGTTTCTGATATTCTCGGTTCCGACAGGAATGCTGATGAATAAAATAGGAAGAAAGAAGACGGTGCTTATAAGTCTTGTCGTGACTGCCGTTTCGCTATTCATCCCCGCATTCGGCGACAGCTATGCCGTAATGCTTATCTCCTTCTCGCTCCTCGGAATCGGCAACGCCATCATGCAGACATCGCTCAACCCGTTGGTAACAAATCTTATCAGCGGTGACAAATTGGCGTCGACACTCACTTTCGGCCAGTTCGTAAAGGCAATAGCATCTTTTCTCGCGCCTATAATCGCGGCATGGGGAGCGACAACGGCTTTCCCTACTTTCGGCCTCGGCTGGAGAGCTTTGTTCGTGATATATGCCGTTGTGAGCTTCCTCTCCATCTCCCTTTTGGCGGCTACACCTATCGACGAGGAGAAACCGGATAAGGCCACAGGCTTTGCAGAATGTCTCAGGCTTCTCGGACGCCCCTTCATTTTCCTCTGTTTTCTGTGCATCATGTGCCATGTCGGCATAGATGTAGGCACCAACACCACCTCTCCCAAAATCATCATGGAGCGACTCGGACTGCCTCTTGAAGAAGCCGGTTTCGCCACCGGTGTCTACTTCATATTCCGCACGATCGGTTGCTTCCTCGGGGCTTTCCTACTGCGCGCCATGTCGCCCAAATTATTCTTTGCGATAAGCGTATCCATGATGCTCGCGGGAATGATTATCCTTCTTTTCTGCAACACTCTGATTCCATTATATGGCGGCATCGGACTCATTGGTTTCGGCAACTCCAACATCTTCTCCGTCGTATTCTCGCAGGCACTCCTCTATACGCCCAATGAGCGGAACGAAGTGTCCGGACTTATGATAATGGGATTATTCGGAGGAACCGTGTTCCCGTTGGCTATGGGATATGCGGCCGATGCCGTCGGACAGGCCGGAGCCGTTGCTGTGATGACGATAGGCGTTCTCTATCTGATGTATTATACCATGAAAATAAGAAAATTATAAATACCTGACAAAATGAATGACATAGTTGTTGGAATGGGCGAGGCCTTATGGGACGTCCTTCCGGAAGGAAAGAAAATCGGCGGAGCTCCCGCTAACTTCGCCTATCATGTATCGCAGTTCGGATTGCCGAGTTGTGTAGTAAGCGCTGTGGGCAACGATCCGCTCGGTAATGAAATCATAGAGAATTTCACTTCTAAGGGGCTCAACCAGCTTATAGCGGAGGTTCCCTATCCCACAGGCACGGTGCAGGTGGAAATCGATCCGGCCGGCGTTCCCCAGTATGAGATCAAGGAAAACGTGGCGTGGGACAACATCCCTTATACCGCGCAGCTCGAATCGCTTGCCCGAAAAACAAAAGCTGTCTGCTTCGGATCTCTTGCGCAACGTAATGTCGTGTCGCGCGAAACCATCAACCGCTTCCTGGACGCAATGCCTCAGACAGAAGACTCTCTTGTCGTGTTCGATGTGAACCTGCGACAGGGATTCTACAACAAAGAGATACTCTGCAACTCGATGAAGCGCTGCAACATCCTGAAGATTAACGATGAGGAACTCGTCACGGTCAGCCGCATGTTCGGCTACCCCGGCATCGACCTTCAGGACAAATGCTGGATTCTTTTAGGCAAATATAATCTCAAGATGCTCATTCTCACCTGCGGCATCAACGGCAGCTACGTCTTTACACCCGGCAACGTGTCTTTCCAGCCCACACCCAAAGTTGAAGTGGCCGACACGGTCGGAGCGGGCGACAGTTTCACCGCCGCATTCATCTCCTCGATACTCAAAGGGAAGAGCGTGGCCGAAGCTCACTCCCTTGCCGTCCGCACCTCCGCCTACGTCTGCACCAAGAAAGGAGCCATGCCAATCCTTCCCGCAGAGCTGACAGACTGACGCTTCTAAAAACATGTTGCAATAGATTTTCCCTTGAATGTAGGGACGCACGGCTCGTGCGTCCCTACATTCCGATGTTTTGCAACACACTTGCAGCTTTATTCGAATCTTTGTTTCATCACGTTGGCCGGCGGACGCAGGTTTTTCAGTTCGTTGGCCATGAAATCCATGTAGGGAGCGGCGTGTTCGAAAAATTGATGATAGCCGGCGCATAGGTAATTAAGACCCGGCTCGCCGTCGGCCGTAGTCGCAAACCGGTTTTTGGGGCATTCCCCGTTGCAGGCAAAAAGATACCTGCACTCGCGGCACTGTCGGGGAAGTTTCGCATATTTGTCGTTGCCGAATTTCTGCTGACGGTCGCTATACATCATTTCCACCAGCGAATGCGTGCGGATATTCCCGAGCTTATACTCCGGGAAAACGAAATGGTCGCAGGAATAGACATCGCCGTTATATTCCATCACTCCGGCATGGCCGCAGGTCCGGGCCATGCTGCATACGCCGGGTTGCTCTCCGACCCAGTTGGCGAGCGTCGCGTCGAAAATCTGGACAAAGTATTCACCCACATCATTGCGCACCCATTCATCAAAGATTGTGCATAGAAAATTTCCCCACTGTTCGGGCGACACCGAAAAATCCGCCAGCGGAATATCCGGAGCATCCATCGGCGAGGCAAGGTACCGCCCGTCTTTACGGGGGATTATGCGCTCCACAATCGGAGTGAACTGAATGTAACGGCATTCAATCTCCTTGAAAAAATGGTAGAAATCAAGCGGATAATCACCATTGAAATCATTCACCACAGCGAGGGCATTCCATTCCACGCCATGCTTCTTCAGAAGGTCGATGCCATGCATCACCTTACGGAACGACGGCGCGCCTATCCTGTTTTTGCGATACTCATCGTGGAATTCCTGCGGACCGTCGATCGAGACGCCCACAAGCCAGTTGTTATCCTTGAAAAAGCGGCACCACTCATCGTTGAGCAGCGTGCCGTTTGTCTGTATTGTATTGTCGATCACACTTCCACGCGCATACTTCTTCTGCAATTCCACCACCCTCTTATAGAAAGAGAGCGGACGCATCAGCGACTCTCCGCCATGCCAGCAGAACAGCACCTGCGGCATCGTCTGCGATTCGATATACATCTCGATGAATTTTTCCAGCACCTCATCGGTCATGATAAACCGCTTGTCGGGCTGCCGGTCCTTGTAGAGATTATTCTTCTCGAGATAATAGCAATATTTACATGCGAGGTTGCACGACGAGCCTGCGGCTTTGGTCATGACATACAGCGGACGAGCAAAAGGAGTCGATATATTTTCCATATTTATAATACCGGTTTTATAGAGCCGTCTGGATTAAAACTCATTTTGTCTATGCAGACCTCACGGTGTATCCCAGGATGGTTGTCAATGAACTGCTTATTTATGCGATGATATACGATGCGCCATTCGTCAGTATCAGGAATATTTACCACGGAACAATGGCCCGTGCCGTAAATCTCTTTTTCGGGATTTTGCACGAGAATCACCGGATTTTCAGCCACCTTGACATTGCCTAAGGGAGATTCGGCCGTGCCGTAAGCTATGTGATAGTTCGGCGAACCGGTGTCGTCGACAGACCATAGGAAGTAATATTTCCCATCTCGATAAAAGACATAAGGCGCTTCCCGGTAGGCGTAATCCTGAAGAGTGCCTCCCTCTGGTGTCATAACGGCCAAAGAGTTCTTTTTAATCGAGGTCATGTCATCATTCAGTTCCGCTCCCGCCATATAACCATTGCCCCAATAAAGATAATATTTACCTGAAACCGGATCCTGAAATACATCCACATCAATCTGTTGCCCGTGTCCGGTTGGGCTGTCAGTCACGATGGGTTCTCCGAAATCATGGAAAGGCCCCGTCGGGCTGTCTGCAACCGCCACGCCTATGACCTTCCTGTTGAGTTCAGGCGAATGGGCGCTATAATAAAGGAAATATTTATAGAAGCCGTCATCATATTTGCGCTCTATGATGGCGGGAGCCCACGCATTTCCCGACGCCCACGGCACCTGCGGACCTTTGACATCCAGAACGATTCCCTCATTTACCCAATCCGACAGATTCTGTGATGAAAACGCGGTGAAATAATATCCTCCCCACCCGGGAGTGCCGTCAGTGGTAGAATAAATATAATATTTTCCGGTATTCTCCGAATATAATATTTCCGGATCGGCATGAAATTCGGGGAGAATTGGATTGTGTTTATTATCAGAAGCCGAATAAAAAAAGTCTTTGCCTTTGGAGGTTTCTGTTGCCGGACAGGCGACGAAATGACAAGCCAAGGTCAAAACTGCGGTGAAAAACAATTTGAAGTTTATCATGTCTGTATTTATTACTTTCCGTGGATTTTGTCAAATTTAACCAAAACCTTTCGATTGTGCAAGGGCATTTTGGAAGAGTAAAATGAACGTTTACCTATATTGTTTAGCCCGTCGATCAAAAGCCACAAATCTGATTTCTGAGTTTAGACTATGTTTCTTAAAATTTCGGATTAATTTTTCGTAATAAATTTTAAGGATTATGCCGGTTTTATCCGTATTAATTAAATTGCAGGATAATAAATATAAAACTTTTTCGATTGTTTACAAGACCAATAGAAGACGTATCTGGCCCACAAACGTTCCTTTCAAGCCTGAGACCTCGAAATTTCAAAGTATAAACTCGAACCAATCACACAATGCAAATATATAAGAAATCAATATCAGTAGCTTCTTTATTAATGGCTTCGGTTTTGATTACGTCGGCATCGGGGCGAAAGACGCTTTTCAATGATGGCTGGCAATTCAATCTGACGGACAGTCTGACGGTCGGAATGCCGGTCGGCGCTATCGCCGACAGTCTCTGGCAGGACATAAGACTGCCGCACGACTGGAGCGTGACGCTGCCGTTTGACCGCAATGCCGCCCCGGGCAATGACGGAGGCTACCTCCCTGCCGGAACGGCATGGTATAAAACGGATCTCAATTTGAAAAAACTTCCTTCTGATCGCAGGATAGAGCTATACTTCGAAGGGGTATATGAGAAATCCGAGGTATATGTAAACGGAAAACTTACCGGCGGCCATCCCTATGGCTATACATCTTTCTTTGTGGACATAACCCCTTTTCTGAAAAAGGGCGAGAATGAGATTGTGGTAAAAGCCGATAATTCCAATCAGAAGAACTGCCGATGGTACTCGGGGTCGGGCATTTACCGGAATGTATGGCTGATGGAAACACCCGCAATCCGTATTGCCAACCACGGCGTGGGAATTCAGACGCCGGATCTGAACACTGCCGAGATTTCCGTTAAAGTCGAGAACGGCTCCGACAAGGCGCGCCTTTTGAATGTCACGGCTGAAGTAGCAGGAGTCAGACGGACCAAATCCGTTGAAGTGGAACCGAAAACTGAGGAAACAGTCTCAATACCGCTATCCGTCCCTAATGCCAAATCCTGGTCTCCGCAAACTCCCGATCTATACTACGCGCTGGTGAGCATAGACGAGAATGGAGATACAATTGACTCTGTGGCGCAGTGTTTTGGTTTCCGGACTTTAAGCTGGTCGGCCACCGACGGCTTCCGCCTCAATGGGGAACAGATACTGCTCAACGGAGGGTGCGTTCACCACGACAACGGCATACTTGGGGCGGCTGCCTACGATCGGGCCGAACGACGTAAGGCCGAGATGCTAAAAGAGGCCGGCTTCAATGCGGTCCGCACTTCTCACAATATTCCCTCTGAGGCATTCCTCAATGCCTGCGATGAAATAGGACTGCTTGTCATTGACGAAGCATTCGACGGCTGGAGGGATGCGAAAAACAGTCATGACTATCATCTGCTGTTCGATGAATGGGCGGCAAAAGATGTGGCGGCAATGGTGATGCGCGACCGCAACCACCCTTCTATAATTTGCTGGAGTATCGGCAATGAGATTATCGAGCGCAAGAAGCCGCAGGCGGTAAAGGATGCCGCGATGCTTGCCGGAGTGTGCAGGTCGATCGATCCGGCTCGCCCGGTAACACAGGCTCTTGCCGCATGGGATCCGGATTGGGAGATTTATGACCCCCTTGCGGCCGAACACGACATTGTCGGCTACAATTATATGATTCACAAGGCGGAAGGAGACCATGACCGCGTACCCTCCCGCGTGATGATGCAGACCGAATCTTATCCTAAAGACGCATGGAACAACTATCGCATGGCGAAGGAGCATCCCTATGTCATAGGAGATTTTGTTTGGACCGCCATTGACTATATCGGAGAATCCGGCATAGGCAGATGGTATTATGAAGGTGAGGTGGAAGGAGAGCATTATCACCGTCCGCTCTACCCGTGGCACGCCGCATACTGTGGCGACATTGACCTTACGGGACTTCGCAAACCGATAAGCCATTACCGTTCAATGTTATGGAATGAAGAAGGCGAAAAGCTGTATATCGCTGTGCGGGAACCGGATGGCTATAATGGTAAAATAAAAACCACATTGTGGGGGACATGGCCAACATTCGAGAGCTGGAACTGGAATGGGCATGAGGGGAAACCCATAGAAGTCGAAGTTTATTCCCGCTATCCAAAGGTGCGGCTTTATCAGAATGGGAATCTTGTGGAGGAGAAGGATGTCAATGAGATGAAAGCAACATTCACGGTGGATTACGCTCCCGGAAAAATCATAGCGGAGGGCATCGACGCCGGGAAAGTTATGGAAACCGTATCGTTGGAAACGGCCGGTGCCGTATCAGATCTGAGACTTAAGGCCGACAGATATGAGATTAATGCCGACGGCCGGGATCTCGCATTCATAACAATTGAGTGTATCGACAGCGAGGGACGTCTTGTGCCGACAGCGGATAATTTTCTTACCGTAACCACCGATGGGCATCTCTCCCTTTTAGGCCTCGGAAACGCCGACATCAAGGATAAAGACCCCTACTTTGACAATACCCATCGGGCATGGAAAGGGCGTGCCTTGGCGGTGGTTCGTAATGATGGAGAAACAGGGACTTCCACAATAAAAGTATCTGCCAAAACAAAAAACGGAAAAATATTAAGCCGCGAAATAGTCATAAAGAGTAAAAAATAAATAACCACACCCAAATGTTACATATAATCCAATCTGCAAGCAAAACAATCCCGTTGGCAATTCTTTGCGCTGTTTTCTCGTATGCAAATGCCACCACAGTGACAAGATATACGACCGTGGACGGAAAACCCTGGAATGAAGCCAAAGTAAAGCTTTCCGCAACGCCTGCTTCCGGCCATGTGGTGTCGGTTGTCGATTCTTCCGAGGGAACGCCTCTCAAAGCATGGGGCACCACCTTCAATGAACTTGACTGGGATGCCCTGCTGATGCTTACCCGTGTTGAACAGGACGAAATCATGCACAATCTTTTCGCCCCTGACGGAGATCTTAAATTCACACGAGGCCGTATCTCGATGAACTGTAACGATTATGGCCGTTCTTGGTACAGTTGCGATGAAGTGGCGGGAGATTTTGAGCTCAGACATTTCAACATCGAGCGCGACAAACGCAGTATAATCCCTCTCGTAAGAGCAGCGCAGCGATACAATCCAGAGCTTACATTCTGGATTTCCCCCTGGAGTCCTCCGAGCTGGATGAAAATCAATCATGACTATCCGGTAGTGAGCAGCAAGCATAATGACGCAGATTCAAGGGTAGATTATCTGCTGTATGGTTCTGTCGATGGAATTGACGAGGATGAGATGAAATTTCTTGGTGAACGAAACGGCAAATTCCCTCGCAAACTTGCCACGCAGGACTATTTCATTCAGGACCCGCGCTATTTACAGGCATATGCCAATTATTTCTGCAAATTCATTGATGAATACGGCAAACAAGGCATACCTGTCGATATGGTGATTTATCAAAATGAAGCATATAGCTATACCCCATATCCCGGCTGCCCGTGGACCGCAGAGGGCACTATCCGGTTTAACCGCGATTATCTTGCCCCGGCACTCAGAAAAAACCATCCGGAGGTGAAGCTTTATATCGGGACCTTCAATACCAACCGTCAGGATCATGTGGAAAAAGTGCTTGGCGACGCCGGTTTGCGTGATTGTATTGACGGAGTTGCCTTTCAATGGGAAGGACGTGAGATCCTGCCGGAGATACGCAGGCAATATCCGGATTTCCACTATATCTGCTCGGAAAGCGAGTGTGGCAATGGTTCGATGGACTGGAAAGCCGGCGAACATACATTTTTCCTGATAGCGGATAATATGGGCAACGGTTGCGACGAATGGTATAATTGGAATTTCCTTCTCCCCGACAATGGAGAAAGTCCGTGGGGCTGGAGACAGAACGCACTGATTCAGGTTGATTCCAAGACAAGAAAATTCCGTTATACCCCCGAATATTATGCCGTGAAACATTTCACAAATCATATCGTTCCGGGCAGCAGGATGATCGGATACTGGCCTCGCAGCGAAGGGCACAATTTAATAACGATAGCCTTCGTCACCCCCGATAACAAAACTGTTGTTGTATCCGGCAATTTCGAAGATACCTTGCAACCCATCTCTGTGAAAGTAGGAAACAAGTATCTCAACCAATCCCTTCAACCCCATTCTTTCAATACTTTCATCATAAAGTAGGCTGTTTCCCCTTTTTTTCGACCATAGTTTTGTCATGTCTTCGAGCGTCCTGCCTTTGGTTTCGGGAACAAGCCTATAGACAAATATCGCCGCCACTACGCATATCACTCCATACATGGCATATACGAAGCAATGGCCGAATTTGTCGCCAATGCTCATGTTATAGAGCGACACGAAAGTGGAAGATAGTATGAAATTGACATTCCCAAAGAGTTCTCGTCGGTTTCTCTCACCTTACAATTAATTTTCAAAGGATTATGAGAAGATTAACCGTCAAGCATATGATTGAAGAGTTATACGAACATCTGAATATACAGCATACACATTACTCCGACAACGAGTGCATACGTGGAGTATTTTTCAAATCCATGACTATGCGTTTCCGGTATCATCTCGTCACTTATCACATAAAGCATGGCGCCCCCGGCAAGAGCTGTTATCGTCGGCAGTAGAACAGATGATATATCACCTATAAAATAGCCTAAGAACACTCCGAGCATTTCCATCAACGCCACAGCCACACTCACACCGACTACCCTCAGATAACTGACACCAATCATCAGCAATGGAGCGACGACAACCATTCCTTCCGGTATGTTTTGTAATGCTATGGTTATCGCGACTGTGTATGCATTGCCCATATCATTGCCGTCAAATACAACACCCGTTGCGAGTCCCTCCGGAAATTTATGGATTGCGATAGCCATCACAAATAATAATATCCTGTCTATACTTCTGTTGGTCGTGACGTGCGGTTCTTCTTTGTCCGGATTACTCTCAAGACCCGTGAGATGATGCAGATGCGGAGTGATTCTATCAAGGAGAGCAACAAGAAGTACACCCAACGCCACGCCGGTAAGGGGTTGCCACCATTTGCTTTGTCCCGCCATTTCCACAGCAGGTATAATCAGGCAGACTAATGAGGCTGTAAGCATCATTCCGGCACAAAAGCCAAGAAATATATCGTTCCAGCGATGAGGAATTCTCCTCACCACCAAGCCGATCGTTGAACCAAGCAATGATGCAAGTCCAAGGCCCACGGAACATATAAGCATTTGCTGGAATACAGTCATATGAAAAGTCTGAATGATGATTAAAAGACAGTTGACTGTTGCCAATTCGGCAACTCTGCATCGCCGATCTCAATCAAATTAAATTCTCCACATATGAGAAAACCACGTTGTCCTCATATTCCATGTGTTTTCTCACATCCTGCATATAGCCTTCATAAAATTTCAATATGAACAACGCTATTTCAGAAGTATTTGTTTGTTGTATTTTTCCGGTTGTAAAATTACAGACTTTGTATGAAATGCGCCATACCTAAATTTAGTGAAATTTGATCTATCTTCCCATCTTAGACCTCGTTCCTTACAGAATCTTTGATGCATGGACTTTTAAGAAATAAGTAGCTAAGAAAAATTCTGTTAACAGCGTCTTTTGTATAAGAGTCACTATAAAGGAAAACACGTTTTCCTGCAAGCATATCAACGTTCAGATTCAGGTTCAACGGTTCAGAGGTTGCGTTTACGCCGGCAAAATACCAGTCTTTGCTGTGTCTCCGGGCGAGTACAACATATTTTCCGGCATACCGTCAACCAGTCGCGTCTCATCCCATCCGCGCGGTAATGTGCAGCCGTGGAAGATAACCATCAGCCCGTATTCATTGGCATCCGACAGAATGTCCTCATAGAGCCTCATGGCCTCCTGCTTGTCCCCTCCGAAGAAATCAACCTTTATACCCTTGACGCCATTGTCTCGCATCCGATATAAGACGCAGCGGTCTTTGAGTCAATTTTCATCTTTTGCACGGATTCAAGTGTATGGGCAATCCGTGATGGATTGGTGAGTGAGCCGATTGCGCTACATAATGAAGTTGCCCGACGAGACAGAGCAAGGTCGTTTTTCACTTTGTTACGCTCTATAACATCGTCAATATAAGTCTTATCCCATAAAGACTGGAGATAGTTTATTTTTTGCTCGTTATCCTGATAGTGGATAAGCCGGGACATACCGTCAGAGCATGGCGGCAATCTGTTTTTCAACGGCAGTGCGTATAAAAGAATTGATTGAAACGCCTGCTTGTTTGGCAAGATATGCCACACGGGTATGGATTTCTGGAGTAAGGCGCACATTCAGCGAGCCGGAATAGCTTTTGTGGGGTTCGATGCCTTCTTCGGCGCAATAGGCAAGGTAATCATCCACCGCCTCATGAAAGGCGGTGGTGAGTTAGGCAACGCTTTCGCCCTCAAAGTTCACAAGTCCGTCGATACCTTCGATTTTACCGAAAAATACGCCGTCTGCCTCGCTGAATGCAACCGAACCGATAAAATCCTTATATTTCAATGTATTCATATCAGTCCTTCGTTTTTAAGATAATCATAAACCTGCTATATTGCAAATAGTTAAGTATCAAAAATTTTGTATTGCTGTCACCAATATTGCGATTTCTTTCCACTCGATTTTTTCTTCTTGGTCGTTAGTGATGACAAGGAGGTTGTCGCAGTGGAGTTCTTCGGCAGCTTCGGTGAGGGCATCGAGTTCGCGTTTGCGGGTTTTCTCGGAGGTCATATCGTAGCAGACCTGTATCAGTTGCTCTACTTTTGCACCTTTACGGGTGACGAAGTCAATCTCTTTGTCGTTGCGGGTACGGTAATAGAATAGCGTTTGACCGGGGATATAGCCACGACGCAAGAGTTCTACAAAGACTTGATTTTCCAACAGTCTGCCGAGGTTTTCACTTAGATTGAACGCTATGCTTTGCACAAAACCGTTGTCAACGACATATACCTTTTTCGGAGCCTTGTTCATCAGTTTCAACTTGTTGTTGAAGCGTGGCAAATAGAAGAATAGGTAAGGCTCGTTGAGATAGTCGCAGAATTTCTTTGTAGTCGCCACACTTGACATACCAAGTTCACCTGCAAGTTCGTTAGCAGAAATCGGATTGCAAAAATTTGACAACAGATAGGTGGCAAGGTTGTATAGGTCGGACGTGTTTCTTACGTTGTGACGCTGGGCGACATCTTTCAGCAGGATTGAATCAAACAGTGTGGAAAGATAGCTTTTGGTTATACTACGAGCCGGGATTGTTTCAGGATACCCGCCGTTTCGCATATAGTCATCAGCCAGCATTATTGCCTGTGCAGCCTGTTCCTCCCGGTCGGGGCTGATGTTTTTCCAACTCATGGTTTCTTCAAGGCTGAAAGGCAACATCTCAATCTGGAGATAACGCCCCGTTAGAACAGTCGCCATTTCACTGCTCAACATTTTTGCATTACTACCGGTTATTATCAAATTTTTTCCGCGACGGTAGAGTTTGCTTACCCACAAATCCCAATCCGGAAGATTCTGAATTTCATCGAGCAGCATGAAATCATAGTCGGGATAGACATCATCAAGTGCTGACATTGCCAAATCCTCGTCCCATTTTTCAAGCAATTGATTATCGTCAAAATTGAGGTATGCAAAATTCTTGCCTTGCAACATCAACAGAGCAAAAACAGATTTTCCTACGCGACGAGGACCGGTTATAAGTTTTATAAGCGGGTTCTGCAAAAGTTCATCAGCGTAATACTTGGTATGTCGTTGCTGATAAGGACGCGATAACAATTCGTCGCGCTCCATCCGCTGATTGAGTATCGTTGTTTTCATTACAGTCCGTTTTAGACTGCAAATATAGCGTTTTTTATTCAATTAAATCGTTGTATTGAATAAAATAGAACTTATTTTGTTCAGTGAACCATAAGGTGTTGACATTTTCAGATTATGTAAACTTTTTGCCTGAAAAAATGATATGCACCGGAAAAATCCGCTGACCCATTTTTTGTGGTTTAGGCAAAAATAAAAATCACTGAAAATGCTTGATTTTCAGTGATTTTCCACTTTTGGTGATTTTTATTAGTGACCCCGGTGGTTTCGGGGTTATAACTTTCAATGCGCTGAGTTACAAAGATTTAGAGAAGTAGTAGAGAGCCGACTCACTAATGACTCATTCTGCTATTTCAATGTTCTTCTCCGAAATAATATTTCGGTATTGCAAAGTTAATACTTTATCTCCAATTATCAATGAGCCAAAGCGTTAAAAATACCTTTTACTCACGATAAGATAATTTTTCAGGCTCACGGTTCAAAATGCCATATCTAAGTATTTCATTGAAAGATGGCATGCGCCGACTCACGGTAGAATTATGCCCTTTAATTACTCTTGGTAATTAAAATTTGAAGAAGTCACACCATACGAATCTTATGTGCATTATCTAATCTTCTATGGCAATATGATACCATTCCGAGTATTTCCAAGGCATCTTGCTCTGTTATATTCCAGCTATATTTAGGCTCATGTGCTTCCGTATTACGGAACATTCCGCACAAACCTTTAAGTAAGTTACAAAATCCTTTGTGTTCATCTTTTTCAGATGGAGATGTGTAGTTGTTAATTATCAAGATTGGGTTTGCACTAAAAACTTGTTCTATCAATGTCACTCCATCAGTAGTTAATCCAGATAAATCTTTAATTCTCTGAAATAACCCTTTATGGGCTTCAAATACTGAATGGAAATAGTTATTTGTAAGCAGTTCAGGTAAGCAATATTTGAATATTTCTTTATGTGTGTTCCGATATTCTAACTGTTTTTTCAAAGTCTTAGCACGTTGTTCTGCATCTGTAACTGTCTTTGATCGCACACACTCATAAATTCGACCATCATCTCTTATTTCAAATCCAACAAAAGACAATATAGCACTAACATTATTAAGTATATCGTGATAATGACTGGACTTTGTAATATATGACGCAGGTTCTAATACAAGTTTTATAAAATTCATGATTTGATTAGAGCAATTCTTGTCATTCTGATAACGGGCAAAAGCATTATAAATGCGCTTCCATTTCGTTGAAAGTTCTATTTGATCTGTAAGAGAAACCTGTTCTAACATTAATGGCAACTGAGATCCTGTTACTTCCTCTCCTAATAGTTTTGCCAACTGTTCCAGTTGACCTCTTGAAAAACAAGGCGCTATCATATTATCTTAGTTTTTCTTTTATGATTAACCAATGCCGATTTAATACGGCAGACATATTCCTTGTGGCTTTCATTCGCTGTGATTTTTGGTATCTCAATATTAAAATGAGTAGCCCATATATTAGCGCTAAATCCAATTATTCGGTAGAGTAGTGAGTTAGGATTCTCCTTTAGTGAGCCATCGGCAAATTGCAGTGCATATTCAATTCTATCATCAATATCTGGATAACTCGTTGCTGTAAGCGTTGGATTGATAAATGCGGATGAAATAAGAGCTAAAATAATACCTGCAAAAATCGTATTCTCGTTTTTTGTTTCCTCTCCCCATTTTTTTAGGTGAAGGATGGCATGTTTATCTGCATCAAGTTCATTGAATGGAGTATCCTCATCGTGTTCAAATATGAAATGTCCAAACTCATGATGTAAAATATATGTTAGCCCAGCAATTGTCATAGAATCTGAAAAGTCCGTATATTTATTGGGCCTTGATGTGTTGGGAAACCGAAAAAGTGTACCACGAGATGCTGCCATATACTTTTTATCATTATCATTTGGTAAAAGCATCTTTAATGCTTCAGACAGCATTTCACCAGCCTCTCTGCAATAAGCTTCAGCTTCTTCTTTTGAAATTGAGGCTTCTCCTTCAACGCTATCTGTAAGAATTAAGCAGCAATCGTTAATTACTAAAAAGGCGTAACAGATGAGATAAAGAAACTCACAGTAATTATCATTTATTTCTATGATATTTTCTCCAGTTAATGAAGCCGGCTGCCCTACTGGAGCATCATTAAGCACATATTTAATACCTTTTTTTAATCCATTATCAATAGCTTGTATGTGAGTATTATCGCTCACTACTATATGAAATAGAGATAAAACTCTGTCCATTATATGACCGACCGGAAAATGAAGCATCTGATTGTTCTGTTGCATATTTTATCCTATTTCTCGCATTTAGTTATTTCTTCAGTAAACAGATGAACGGTCGAGGACGGGTTGGCATAAACCTCTTTACCTTTGGCGCGTGCCGCAGCATCACTTATGTTCTCAATCAGTATTCTTTTCATCGCCGTTGAAAATTCTCCTTTGGAATAAGCCGGATCTTTGCTTCTCAAAAGAGCCAGACACTCTGATGACGATATTTCACGGTTGACATCAGCATAGTGCAGCAGAAACCAATATTCTATACAAGGATTGGAAAGCAGAAGTATGGCATCCTTTATCTTTGACAGATGAGAGAGCATACCGGGCACATCAAGGTCGAACATCAGAAATGTCTTGTCGGCTGATGTTGTAAACCTCTCCCTTTTGCATCTGTCGATATACGGCTGGGATATATTGGAATCGCTCACTCTTGCAATGATTTCAACCGGCACACGAAAACTGCGGCGCAGCAAATCAACGTATGCCGCCTCTGTTTTCCCTTCGCAGAAAACGAAGAATGTCGGATTCATTTTCTTGCCTCTCGGCTGTTTCGCTTTTCGTGCCATAGTCAGATGTTTTCAAATTCGTTGACATAAGGCACGGCATCGAAACGTCCCTGAAGATATGCTTTCTCCAGATCCATCTTCTCGCGGAAGTCCTTGTAATCAAAAAGTGAATAAAGGTCACTGGAGCCGTCATCGCGCTTGTTCACAAAGAAAATCTGGTCTTTGCGGAAGCGTGTCATGTCAAGCAGATGGGTGTTGTGCGTCGTAAATATAAGCTGCGCCGACCTGCTGTTGTGGAACAGGTTGATGAGATACTCGACAAGCCGGGTGTGCAGGCTCGTTTCCACTTCGTCAAGAAACATTGTCTTATTATTGCGGACAACATCCATTACCGTGAGCATTATCCTGAACAATATTTTTGTACCTTCTGACTCTTCCGTATTGAAGTCAAACGGAAGTGAAGGATTGCGGCGATGGAATGTCGTCAGTTCGCCGTCTTTGTATGAAAACTCCACAATGTCGCTGTCGGCAGCTTTAAGGACACGAAGAACCGCATCCTTGTTATCTCCGAGGAATCTGTCTGTCACCGCTGATGTATTGCCGCGATAACTGAATATAAGCTGTTCGTTGAACCATCGGTATATCTCCTTTGCTTTGTCACGATCCATCTGGCTTGCACGCGACAGGAAAAGCGTTTTGCGTGAGGTGTTCGACGCCACATCCATCGGACGGCGTATTACGGTCGTAAACTCATATTTCTCCTTCTTTCCCCCGGATTTACGTTCATCACGGGAGAATATCAGAGCCTTGCGCCCTTTGGGATAATAGTACAGGCTTTCGGTAATGATTTCCTCACGGGTGCAGGAAAAAGAATATTCGTGTTCTATCTCGTTGACGATAAAACGTATGTAGAACTCACTCGGAGCATCATCTCCGCCAAATTTGAAAGGCTTGAAACCGAAACTGTCACCCTCATTATAGTTGTGAGAATCCAGAATCATATCCACCGCAGCCTTGACAGCCTTGATTATGTTGCTTTTGCCTGATGCGTTTGCTCCGTATATCGCAATAGTCTTCAAAAGCCGTTCTCCGCCGACGCTGAATGTGTTTTCGGCAAGGGCGCGGGCTTCTTTTGTCTGTATATTGGCAGCCTGTAAGTCAAGCGTTATTTTCTCGTTAATCGAGAAAAAGTTGGTGAGAGCGATTTCTAATACCATTTCAAATGCTGTATTTGGAATTATTTTGCAAATATAACACTTTGATTCGGATTATGGACTATTCAGCCAAGAAAAAAATCAATGTTGTTTGTTCGCCACTGCGAAAACTGCGAGAGGCGTGGCTGCTCACGGTATTGTCGTCGGCTATGCCGTCGGAGTGTGACGGCGAAGCAGGCTTCACTGACACCCTCCGACCGCACACCGACTATGGGAGCCGGCTGAACACCGGCTGCCTCATACGCCTTGTGAGATTGCGACAGGGATGTCGCACACACAAGACTTCTAATCGACAGCCCGTGTTCTTAACGCCTGCTCATTGATAAGGAATTTGAGCCGCCTCGCCACTCTCCGTTTGTTACGGCCCACGGCGGCAAAGAATGTTTCGGTGCCGATCCCTCCATAAATTCCGGGGTCGTCCCCGACACATACATTGCCTTATACCGGGGCTGTCATAGCGGTTTCTAATGAAAGTATAGACATTATCATCGGTGAGAGAGTATGACATACATTAGCTTCGGGCATATTTATGGACATTGCTATTATCTTACGGATAGCATTTCTTGTATGTCTGCCGTTCAGTGTCACCCACCGGGGCGTTGCCAGCTCTATGTTTATCGCGGATAATAATCGGGGTTCAAAGTCTGTTCGCTCGGAGTTGATGAACACGCCGGGACGGGGTATTCTATTGCATTTGCCTGAAAAAATCTCCACAGCTCCCCTTGGTCGGTAGTATTTTTTCCGGCAAGTGCAGAACACCCCTTTTCTCCCGTCGTGCAAGTGTGTCAACGAGCGAAAAAACTTCAAACAGCGATTATACGCATTAAAAAAAAATATCGCCTTATGACACTGAACGACAGACATATCAACAAAACGAGCTTCACTCCTTCTCCAGCTCATACCGCATTAAAAAAGGCGGCAAGAGTGATAGGGATTATGGCAGGTCTGATTGTCGGAGTGCTTCTTTGGGCGATACTGAAACCAATTTGCCGAGGTGTTGGGTGGATAATCTCAATCCTAACGGCAGCAGGGATAATCTATTGGATAACGACACTCTAAAACATTTACGACTATGGCAACGAACACAATGAAAGGAACACAAGCGTTCCAAGACACAATCGCCCAATACCTTATGGCAAGGGCGGAAAACGACCCTCTCGTAGCGGTCAGGCTGGCAAATCCCTCCAAGACGATGGAGCAGTGTTGCGCCTATATCATCGGAGAGGTCAAGAAAAGCGGTTGTTGCGGTTTTACCGACGATGAAATCTTCGGTTGGGCAATGCACTTTTGGGATGAGCCGGAAATCGAGGTAAGCAATACAGCCACCAACTGCCAAGTGGTAGTAAACCATACGGTAGAACTGACAGAGGAAGAAAAGGAACAGGCACGGCAGGACGCCATCAACAAACTCCGTGATGAGGAAATGGCTAAAATGCGCAGACCCAAGACCACCGAAAAGAAAACCACCGAGAACAATCCCCAAATCGCACAACCCAGTCTTTTTGACCTCTAAAACATTACGGCTATGAAACCGAGAACTAAATTTGAACAAGCGGTAATCGCACAGAGTGGGCATCTTCGCCCACTCGCCACCGCACCACGCCGTTGGGCGTTCCGAAATACAATCAATCACTATGCTTTCCGACTACCGAAAGGTCGCACCACTTGTATGGATTGCGGACACTCGTGGCTGATGTCGGAGGCATCCGAGAAATGCACCTGCCCCAACTGCAAGGCTAAACTTGAGGTCAAGGAAACTTATGTACGCAAATGTCAGCAGAAATCCTTTCTCAATGTAATAGACACCTGCGGGGAGTATCAGTTATTGCGAATGTTCCTTATGGTGGTGGAAATGCGCAAAGGCTTCAAGGCTTCGCCCGCCTTTTTGGAAATCGGTCAGTATTGGATTGCTCCCAACGGCAAGACGGTACTTGTGGCGATACAGCGTACAATGGGCTGGTATCTTGACTGCTTCGCCTTCGGCTCTCCTATGGAGATAAGAAAGGACAACGACACCTACCGCCACATATCCGACCAATATCTCTATCCGAGGTTCAAGGTTATTCCGGCTCTCACAAGAAACGGATTTAAGGGCGATTTTCACGGAATAGCACCGGTAAATCTTTTCTCAATGCTCCTGTCCTCGCCACAAGCCGAGACACTGCTGAAGGAAGGCAACATAGGTATGCTCAAATATATGGCACGAAACACCGCAGAGGTAAAGCACTTTTGGGCATCGTATATCATCGCCAAGCGTCACGGATATGATATTCCAGACCTTTCAACGTGGTATGACTACCTGCGTATGCTGGAGCGTTTCGGCAGGGATACCCGTTCTCCAAAACTCATCGCCCCTTCCAATCTATTTGACGCACACGATGAATATGTGAGGAAAACCAATATCCAAAGGGAGAAGGAGCGCAGGGAGGCTGACCGCAAAAAGGCTATGGAGAAAGAAGCCAAGTTCAAGGAACTCAAAGGTCGCTTCATAGGTCTTGTGTTCACAGACAACGAGATAGAAATCAAGACCCTTGACAGCGTTGACGAATATTATATGGAAGGCAACACACAGCATATATGTGTCGGGAGCGCCCAATACTATCTGAAAGCCGAGAGCCTTGTATTCTCCGCCCGTATAGACGGCAGGATTGTGGCAACCATCGAGATAGACCTAAAGACGCTCAAAGTGATACAATGCCGAGCAGCCTGCAACAAGGACAGCGAATATCGGGAGCGTATTGAAAAGGCTATCGCAAGCCACCGAAAGGAAATCAGAGCGAGAATGACCGCCTAAATGTTTAATCCGACTACCGCCCGAAATATGGCGGTAGTCATAACCCCCACTGATTATGAACGTAACATTTGAACACCCGACTATCGTCTTTGATGATAAGATAGCCGAAATCATCATAGAGTTTGTAAACCATATTCTCTATGCCGACAGCGAGGAAACGCTACGACAGATAGTTGCCGACTTTGCCGACAAGTACGACCTTGACCGATACTTCGTCTATGGCTACGGCAGTCACCACCTATGGCTGAAACAAAGAAAGATAACCAACCCCGATATAACATTTGAATATCGAATATTGATTGTAGAATACTAAAACCACGATACTATGACAACGAAAATGACCGCCAACGGAGTAAGCACAACCACCACTCCCGGCACTGAACAACCTTTAGCTCGCCGACCGTATGGGAGGCAATACGAGGTGTTTTACACCGGCTACCCCCCACGGCGTAAGCATTACCAATACGACTATCGCCACACCGACGGAGAATTGTTCTCCTGTGTGGCTGGAACACTCAAAGAGTGCAGACAACGCCGTGATGAATGGCTCAACAAGAAAAACAACAACTCAAAATGACATAACTATGGATAATCTGATTGCAAAAACGATACTCCTGCAAATCGGAGGACACCGCTTCGCCGCCATGACGGGAAGCCACGACTTCATCAATCTCGTCAACGGATTGAGAATGAGCCTCAGCCGTAACAAGACATCGGCGAACCGCCTTGAAATCATCTATGACGAGGGCGCAGACCTCTACAACGTGAGGTTTTACCGTCAGTCCATGAACCACAAGACGTTTGAGGTAACGACAAAGGACATTGAGAAGATTGAAGGGGTCTATTGCGATATGCTGGAGGACATCTTCACCGATGTTACGGGTCTATACACTCACTTTTGAAAAGATATTTGCCAAGTCGTAATATAGCAGGCTGGACGACCTCGTGATGAAGTCGCCCAGCCTATTTTTCGCTAAAAATTTCGGCCGCCAAAAGGCGGCGTTTGGCAGGTTTCAATCTTTGGCATAATTTTTGCAGTATAATATTTAGCTGGGGTCTGATTCTCACCCAGACGCATCGGCAACAGATAAGCGACTATCGGGAGGTGAGTTTAAGTGTTTCCCGACTGGTAGATGGATTTTAACTCAAACCAAATGTTCTATGAAAAAAAGAATGATGGTGGATGTTAAAGTCGATGTCGCTGAGACGATATACGCAATAGCGTCCCTGATTATGGTTCTCGCTTTGATTTTTGCGTAAGAGCGACAAGGGCGTGATGGGATTCCCATCACGCTCCAATTTTTATTGAATAAACAATACAATCCACTCGGTTATTCGGCGTTGGTGGAGTTGCTTGTGAAATTTGCCTTTATAGCGGCAGTGGGCGGTGTAGGCTTTGAAGATGTCGCGGTTGCCGGCTTTTAGCCTTTTAAGGACGGTGCTTTTGTTGACGACACCGGGGCCGCAGTTGTAGGCGAGGCACGCCAATAAGATAGAATCCTTGCCGTACTGAGAATACAAGGCGCAGAACTTTCGGAGGTCTTTTCGCAACAGTGCGTCTGCCTGTCTTTCAGTGAGCTGCACGCCACGGCGGTAAGGTTCTCCCGGCTGGACTTGGTGGCCGTAGCCCACATAGGGCCAGTGTTTCGGTTTGTGGAGCGTCTCAAACCTTTTTATTATCAGCACTGCACGTTCAAACGGCGGCAGCTCCATAATAGACCTGTTCTTTCTCTGCTCCGCTCCGAAAGCGCGGGGCGATGAGGCGTTGGCGGCGGGCGTTGCCGCCACAAGGGTCAGCAACGCCACGAAGAATAGCATCAGTTTTTTCATCGGATAACGGGCGTTACAGGGCCGACAACCGGACCGA
>URNY01000002.1 GCA_900549375.1 uncultured Bacteroidales bacterium
CCCATCAGCGACTCACTGGCCACCGTGGTGACGGCCGCACTGCTCTTCGCCCTTATCCATAAAATCAAGCACCTTGTCCCGAGAGAAACCTCGGAATCATGAATCCGATTCGGCGATAAGTCCTAACACGGCATCGGCTATCCGCCGGTCGTTGGCAAGGCGCGGCACTTTCCGCTGGCCTCCGAGTTTGCCATTACCCACGGAGTGCAGCCATCGGTCGAACACGCCCCGCGGCACATCCACAATCTCAAGAGGATCAAGAAATATATCGCCGCTCCGTTTGGCGTCATAATCGGAATTCAGTTCCCTCAGCCGCGCATCGAGTGCTGCGGCAAAAGCCCGTCGGTCGGCAGGCAGACTGCCCCACTCCACAAGCCATTGATGACGTCCCTTATGACCTTTGTCGGCGAATACCGGAGCCGCGGTATAGTTCACCACCGAACACCCGTGCTCCCGGCACACCTCGGCAATTGCCCGCTCGGCATTCTCCTCCATCAGTTCCTCGCCGAAGGCATTGATAAAGCATCTGGTGCGTCCCGCTACGAGAATCTTCACCGGCGCCGTACATGTAACCCTCACTGTATCGCCCGTGTGATAACGCCAGAGACCGTTGCTCGACGTTATCAGAAGTTCATAAACGCCTCCGGGCTGCAGGTCCCATATCGGCAGCGGATCGGCCGATGGATCGTCGGCGGGAATGAATTCATAGAATATATCGTTGTCGATGGTCAGGAGCATCGCGCGGTCTTCCGGATCGTTCTGCACGGCGAAGAAACCCTCCGAGGCATTGTAATTCTCAACGAAGTGCATCTTGGCGGGGTCCGTCAGACGCCGATACTCATCGCGGTAAGGTTCGAAGGAGATGCCGCCGTGAAAAAACACCTCCAGGTTAGGCCAGACTTCCGACAGGGTCTCAACGCCCCTTGCCTTTATTATCTCCTTTGAGACAGTAAGAAACCATGACGGGACGCCGGACATATTGGTTACATCGGCTTTTTTCGCCGCCTCCACAAGTGCGGGAAGCTTCAGACTCCAGTCGCTCATCAGAGCGGTGCGCTTGTCGGGAATCCTTACGAGGTTCGCCAGAGGATTGATTTTATTTATGAGGGTGGCGCTGAGGTCGCCCACATTCACCTTTCCCCGGTCGATAGCCAGTTCGTTGGCAAACGATCCACCGAGAATCATCGCTTTGCCGGAGAAAAGACGACTCTGGGGATTATTCCTCAGATAATGGGCCACGCTGTCCGCTGCGCCCTTGTAATGGCAACGTCGGAGGCTGTCGCGCGTGATGGGAATATATTTCGACTTTCC
This sequence comes from uncultured Bacteroidales bacterium, assembly GCA_900549375.1. GTDB lineage: Bacteria > Bacteroidota > Bacteroidia > Bacteroidales > Muribaculaceae > Lepagella. The sequence goes on from URNY01000002.1 coordinate 1,312, forward strand.
GCCCGATGTGCCCGACGACTGGGCGAAATCCCGGCAGACACCGGGCCATAGCACATCCCGCTCTCCGGCCACCATACGCATCACATCGCCGCGGATCTCTTCGTAGCCATGCGGCTCCACACGCGAGGCAAACGCCCTGTAGGGATTGCTTTCGCGGGCAAGAGTGGCAAAATCCAGACGTCTTCCGGGCTCGCTTGCAGCCCCTCGCCGCATAAGCGAACGCAGTTGCTGAAGCTGAATGTCGGCGCCCCGCTCCCCCCAGGAATCGGTGCGCCTCGCAATATGAGTGAAATATGGCCTTAGCAGTGGTGTGGGATCCATCTCTTGATTCTATTCCGGTTCTGTCACTGCAAATTTAACAAATTATACCGTATGATTTGCCAACTCCGGTTTCATATATCGCCAATTTTTAATAATTTTGCAAATTACGATAGTCACGATTTATCAAGTAATACGCACAAAAAACAATTCCATGAAGCAAAGAATCCGAATGATTCATGTAATCATGCTCTTCCTGCTGGCTTTTATTGGCTGCCCGGAGACATATGCCCAGATCCTGGGTGTATCCAATCAGCGCGGCTTCACGGATTCCTTGCGCAAAGAACTGATAAATGCCCCGTATTTCGGCCTTTTCAAAGACAATTACTTCACGGTCGGAACCACCCTCGGCAAAAAGCCAACGGGAGAGAACTCGGATGTAAAATTCCAGATATCCATCGCTCAGAGGCTTACGCGCACCACGTTGCCGGGAAATTCATTCATCTTCCTGATGTATACCCAGAAAACCTTCTGGAATGTCTTTCAGGAATCGCTACCCATGCGCGACATCAATTTCAATCCGGGCATTGGATGGTCCTTCCCGTTCTTCTCCAAAGGGAGATACGCCGGCAAGGCCACAATCCTCATAGAGCATGAGAGCAACGGCCGCGACGGCGACGCCTCACGAAGCTGGAATCGCATCACCTTCTCCGGATCCACGATTATCGACCGCTGGCTGATGGTTCACGGCAAGTTCTGGATTCCGATAATCGACGGCCAGAACAATAAAGACATCCTCAAATACTGCGGTATCTGTCAGGGAGGCGTGGTTGTGACAACCCCCGACAAGAAATTCGGATGGGGCCTTACATTAGTGAAACGCAAGGGCTGGAATTTCAATTTCAACACGATATTCGAATTCAACTGGCTTGTCCATAAACGCTCAAACCAGTATTTCTTTGTTCAGTATTACAACGGGTATGGCGAGAACCTGCTCGATTATAACCAATTCCATTCCCGGCTTCGTGTCGGAATTGTGATAAAACCGAGATTCTTCTCCGAATTCTGATAATGGAACGAATTATCCAAGATTTATTTTTATCGGTCGATACACTCTTCTGGATTCTACCCGGAGTGGCCCTCCTCTCGGCGATCTTTGCCCTTCTCTATCCGGCCGCAGCTTTGCGCAGGGTTGGCCGCTACAAACCGGATGAATCGGAAGTATCCTCTTTCCCGAAAGCTTCCGTAATCGTATATTGCTTCGATCCCGACGATTCGCTTATGGATTATCTCGAGACACTCTGCGCTCAGGATTATCCGGATTTCGAAGTGATTGTGGTCTGCGAGGCCACGGCCGAAAGCATCGAGGTGCTCTCCGAAAGCGTGGCGCGCAGATTCCCCGATGTTTACGTCACGTTCATACCCCCGGGGTCACATAACCTCAGCCGCCGCAAACTGGCGCTGACCTTAGGCATGAAAGCAGCCAAAGGGGAACTGGTGGTCACGACAGTAGCCAATGCCGCCATACCTTCCGACCGCTGGCTGTCGCTGCTTCTCGCCCCGCTCTGCGCCGACAACGCCGTCGGCGTATCGCTCGGATATTCCCACACGGATTTCAGCCAGATGCGTGGCTACGGCAAATGGTTCCGGGAATTCTCAGATCTGCTCACCGATTCAAGCTGGATCGGCTATGCCCTCGGCCTCAAGCCATATCGCGGCGACGGCTATAACCTCGCTTTCCGCCGGAAGATATTCTTCGACCACAAGGGTTATTCCAAGAGCATATACGTCCACACAGGCGACGACGACATATTCATCCATGAAATAGCCACGCCGGAAAACACCCGGATGGTGCTTCACCCCGATTCGATTCTGTCGGTAGGCTGGGGAGATTCTTCGCGGCGAGTTTGGCGTATGCGCAAGGAGCAATACGATTTCACGTCGCATTGGCTCCCGCGGGCACCGTTCATCAAGGCCGGTATTCTTTCGGCCATGCAATGGGTCGTGGCCGGATGCTGTGTGGCCGGAGCAATACTGGCATGGCCCGCGCTCCCGATCCCGATTGCATCGGTCGTGGTGCTCCTCCTCTTCTGGCTCTCGGAAATATTTATCTACCGCAAGGCGGCGGCCAACATGGAAGCCACACGTCTCTGGTGGGCCGTGCCGTTCTTCTGGCTCTTCAAAGGGCCGCTCAATTTCCTATTCAGGATGCGACACCGGCGCCGGCGCTATAAAAATTTCACATGGCAAAGGAAATAGACCGCGCCGTCATCATCTCATTGCAATTTAACACATACCATAAATGACACTTTATCCAAGACTCATACTCGACGCTCTGAAAAATGTGCGTTACCCCGGCAACGGAAAGAATCTCGTTGAGAACAACATGGTGGAGGACGATATCCGCATCGACGGCGACAGCGTTTCCTTCTCGCTGATCTTCGACAAATCGACCGACCCGTTCATCCGCTCTGTTGTCCGGGCAGCAGAGGCTGCCATAGCGGCCTCGATCTCCCCCGATGTGAAAGTCACTGTCAATGTCAAGACCCGCGCCGCCGCTCCGGCCCCCAAAGCCGTGTTGCCGGGTGTCAAGAATATCATCGGTATCAGCTCCGGCAAAGGGGGCGTGGGCAAATCCACCGTCTCGGCCAACCTTGCGGTTGCGCTTGCCGCAAAGGGATACAAAGTCGGCCTTCTCGATGCCGATATCTTCGGTCCCTCGATGCCCAAGATGTTCGGAGTGGAGGATGAACAGCTCTATATGGTCCGCAAAGAGGACCGCGACTGGATAGAACCCGTGGAGAAATTCGGCGTCAAGATGCTCTCCATCGGCTTCCTTGTCGACAAAGAGAAGCCTGTGCTCTGGAGAGGCGGCATGGCCAGCAATGCTCTCCGCCAGCTCATCACCGATGCCTGGTGGGGAGATCTCGACTATTTCCTCATCGATATGCCTCCCGGAACGAGCGACATTCATCTCACTCTGGTGCAGACGCTCCCCATTACGGGCGTGATTGTGGTCAGCACTCCGCAGGAGGTGGCGCTTGCCGATGCCCGCAAGGGCCTGGCGATGTTCACGGGTGATCAGGTGAATGTACCGGTGCTCGGAATCGTGGAGAATATGGCATGGTTCACTCCCGCCTCCCACCCCGACGAGCGCTACTATATCTTCGGACGCGAAGGCGCCGTGAAACTCGCCGAGAGCCAGGGCGTGAAACTGCTCGCGCAGATTCCGCTCGTGATGGATATCCGCGAACATGCCGACCAGGGCACGCCCGTAGCCGAACTGCTCGCTTCCGATCCGGATACGCAGAACCCCGAGGCAAAAGCTTTCGGAGAGCTCGCCGACAATGTGATCGAAGCCGTCAAAGAGCGCAACGAGACTCTCCCGCCGTCGCACAAAGTGGAAACCCATTGACAATAACTTATGGGAAAGAACAAGCTTAAGAAATTCGCGGAGATGAAGGAATTCGCCTGCGCGCTCGAATATCCCCGTGAGGAATTGTTGCGCGAGGGCTTCCCCTATCGTGGCTCATGGAACGATGGATTTTTCCATCGTTCCGGACCGATTGTGGTGGAACTCGGTTGCGGGAAAGGTGAATACACCGTGGGCCTTGCTAAAAGCGACCCTTCGCGCAACTTCATCGGCGTAGACATTAAAGGCGCGCGCATATGGCGCGGAGCAAAGACCGTGGAGGAGGAGCAAATTCCCAACGCGGCTTTCCTCCGGACGGAAATAGAAAATATCGAGGCGTTTTTTGCGCCGGGCGAGGTGGAGGAGATATGGATCACTTTCCCCGACCCTCAGATGCAGAAAACCCGCAAGCGGCTAACCTCCACCCGGTTCCTAAGCCATTACCGCAACATCCTTGGCGACAATGGCGTGATCAGCCTTAAAACGGATTCTCCGTTCCTTTATGAATATACTCGCCGGCTGGTGAAGCTCAACGGATTCGAAGTGATTACCGACACCGACGACCTTTATGGATCCGGAAATGCAGACCCGGTATCGTCGATAAAGACTTTCTATGAACAACAGTGGCTCTCAAGGGGGAAGAAGATAAAACTGCTTTCATTCAGACTTCCTGCCGAGGGGGAACTGCTCGAGCCCGAGACCGACGATATCCCGCGCGACGATTATCACGCTATGGCGCGTCATTCGCCTATCGTCTGAATTGATCTGACAGTGACCGTTCCGCCGGATACCACCCTCACAACCGCGATCTGTCCGATGCCTGAAATATGGTCGCGGTATTCCGTGGCGCCGGGGCGTGCTGAATAAAGCATAATACCATCGGTCGAATAGAGCTCCACGCTCTCTATCGTTGCGGAAGATGTCAGGGCAAGAATGCCGTTTCGCAGACTGATCCTGACTGCACCTCCCGCTGTTGCGGGTATATCATCCACTCCGCTCTCGCGGCCGATGATATTGAATTCCTTCCAACCCTCCGCGGAGCGCCACAACTCTTCCGTGCCTATCTCAACATAAAGGTCGATTCCCGACGTATCGCATCCGTAGAATGCGCCGGGTTCATATTCGGGCACCATCGAGCCGCAGGCTGTAGCCACGACTTTGCGGAGATCTCCGGCATCGCGGAATGCGTTTTCACAAACCTTTTGAATTCCCGATGCGAACACAACCGAATCGGCGGAGATTCCGGCATACGCACCCTCCCCTATCTCCCCGCCGATACGCCCGAGAATATCTCTGGCTGCGCTTTGGCCTGCCACAAGATCCCGGTCCGACAGAAGTGTACCGGAAATCTTCTCGAGCAACCCGTTGCCGAAAAGGCATCCTTCGCCGAGACGGGCTTTCGAAGAAACGGTAATGGACCTGAGTTCGGGCATTTTCGCAAATGCGTAATCCCCGGCTTCTCTAAGCGACGGAAGATTAAGCTCTTCCATGCGGCAACCCGACAGTGCCTTACGGCCGACCGTAGAAATCCCGGCCGGAAGACCGAGAATCGTCAGCGATTCGCAGCCATAGAAACACATCTCCGGCAACGTATCGACCGATGTCGAAGACATTTCGACACGGCGCAAAGCTCCGCATCCGTAAAAGGCATAAGGTCCGATCCGATTCAGTCCCGCCGGCAAATCAAGCTCCTCTATCGGCAAGCCGGCAAAAGCCCCCTCGCCGATTGCCCGCAGGCCGGAAGGCAACAGGATTCGCTTCACATGCGTTCCGAAAAGCATATATGGGGGCATTTCACCTTCCTTGAATTCCCGTATGCCCATAAAAGCGTCGGTCACGACAGACGGCAATACCTTAAGTCCGGAAAGGTCGAGTGTCTCTACAGTCGATGGTAACGAACCGAGCGATACAAGATCCATGGCTGTTGCCTCTCCTTCGATGGCAAGTGTCGAAACTCCCGTGCCTTCAAGAGCGTCTATCTGCCGCTGAAGGGTTCCGGCTTTTGCCGTCAGCGTCTCCGCCGATGACGAAAGCGACACCGCCAAAGAGAGCGATATAATCAGTATTGTCGAAAATAAACGCATGTCAGTTCACCACAAGAATCTTGCCGACTGTCGAGAACGAATCCGAATCCGGTCCGCCGCTGCACATCACATAATACACTCCGCCCGGAACTCTCTTGAAATTCAGATTGGTTACATCCCACGTAGCTTCACCGCCCGCAGCGAAACCGACCTCCTTGATCAGGCCGCCACCGGCATCCACTATCTTGACAAGCGCGTTGTCGGGAACGCCTTCGATTTTCACATGGCTGAAATAATCCGGGCGCACAGGATTGGGATAGATCTTCACACTCGCTTTACCCCCGTAGGATGCCGCGGCCGAGAGAAACAGTTCCACGAGTCCTTTGTCGGTAGAAATCATCATGGAATTATTCTCGGGGTTATGACAGATAGCGTAAACTGTGTTATCGGGAAGCTGGGAATTATCCGTATTGTAAGAGTTCAAGACTTCCGTGCCGTCGGAAGAAGTCACGGTTATGCCGCCGCCATTTGTACCGAACCATTTGCGCCCCGAGGCGTCCTCGGTTATGCAGTTCACACTCGCGCCGTTAAGGAGGTAATCGGCAAGATTCGTGCCGTCATCGCGCGACACCTTCACACGATTCACCCGCTCCCCGCTCTTTATCATCTCCGAAGGGCGGAACGTAAACAATCCGTTTTCCGTTCCCACCCAGACAAGACCTGTCGAACGGTCCTCATACAGACTCCTGACATACGAGAACGAAACTTTTGAACCGTCCTGATCGAAAAGCGTGCCGAACTTCATCCGTTCGTCATCGCCGGGGACTTCCGGCGTCCCCTTGTGGTCGAGCAGCAGGATATCGCCGCCATAAGAACAGCTGGCATAAAATACCATATTTCTCGCTCCGGAATGCTTCAAGGGCAACACTTTGGAACTTGTGCTCACCTTTACGCCCGGAAGTTCAATTTTCTTCAATGGCCGGAAGGTAGAGGCATTTTTTGAAGCGGCTCTGTCCTCAGGTGTCCAATACCAGAGTTCCAGCGTATTATTCGGATTCTGCTCGTTGCGGTCGAAATCATACCATGCCGTCCACAGATTGCCGGAGGTATCGAATGCCGGAGCGGCAAACCGACAGAAGTTAATGTAGCTCATATCGGGCACCACGCCAACAAAATTATCCGCACCGTTTGCCGAATCACCCCTGCGCCCGAGACGCAAAGATTCACCACGGTCGGAAAGATCCAGTTTAAGCAACCCGTGGACAAATGAGCCGGCATAAACAAGCTCCGGATCATTCGGATCAATGGCCAGGCCGTCGGGATTCCAGAATGCAAGTCCCGCATCATATCCATCGCGCATTGAGGACCGCAATTTCCATTCCAGATTCTTATAGGAAGAGAGGAGGTCCGGTGTAGGAACCATCTGACTACCGAAATTACCGTCTATTCCATGATTACGGACAAGTATCCCATATTGAGGATGATATTGTATCGACGTGCATTTGAAGGCGTTGGAGGCGTTGGGCAGGATCGGACCGACCTTGACATTCCCGCCATCGGCATAAGACACAGACACGAGTCCGTCGCGGTTTCTCGACAGCCAGAAGTCCCGGCCATCCCAGGAACCGGCCACGGAGCCATATTCCTCATCAGATTTCCTTATATAGGTTATTTCTCCCGCACCGCTTATCTTCCACATCCCGCTGTTGCCTGAAGCTAACGCGCCATCTTTGCATAGCTCCAGAGAAACTATTGTCTCTTTTACCACCGGAACCATCGAAACAGAGCCGTCCGCCTCAGGCTTCATGATAAAGATTCCCGGATCAGTCTCACCGTTGCTCCATAAAAGCATTCTTCCATCAGCGAGAGGATACATTCTTTTTATTGCGGACATCTCCGAGACCGGTCGGAACTCTGAAAAAGAATTCATCTTCGTGTCACCGCTGAAAATGCCGCGGGGAGTGGCGAGGAAAAGAGTGCCGCCCGATTTCCCGGCAGCCTTTACTACTTCCCCGAAATTACGCGTATAAAGGATCTCTTTTGTCTTGCCTGATATGCTCAGATAACCGAAATCAGTGGAAACAAAGATTTCATCGGAAGCATTGTCGAAAAATATATCATTTACATTTTTCGAGTATGATGTTCCGGCAAGACTAAGACCGGGGATATTGGCAAATTCTCCCGAATCGAAAAGCATATCGATATTGCCTGTATCATACACCGCCATAAAATATTCTCCTGCGGGATTATATGAACCAAATTGCAATATGTTTTCCGACAGCAGGTTCTGACGGTTGAGGGCCGTCAATTCCTCTCCCTTTTTGTCATACCTGAAAAGCTGGATATATTTTTTTATATTGTCGCGCCATACCGATTGGGTGCCTTCAATATATTGTTGGGAATGGCTAAGGATATAGGTATAATCCGGGGTATCGATGATGCGCTCCACATTGCCGTCGTAGGTAGGGTGCAGACGCCACTGTTCCGCATTGGCCGTCAACGCGGAGAGACATACGGTCACAATGGCCGATATTTTAAAAAAGATATTGTTCAATTCCTTTTATTATTGCTGTTTATCAAGATATTCCTCCATCTTCCGCATGGCGCGTCCGCGATGGGAGATGGCATTCTTGGCCTCCGGAGTCATCTCGGCAAAGCAGAGTCCGGTCTCGTCGGCCACGAACACGGGGTCATAACCGAACCCTCCCTCACCATGGGCCGAATGCGCTATCTTTCCATTGACGCGACCCTCAAAAAGTTCCGTTTTCCCATTGTGCAAAAGAGCGATCGCTGTGGAGAAATGTGCATTGCGGTTCTCCTCTCCGGCCATCGTCTCCAATAGTTTGCGGACATTGTCGGCAGGAGTGCAATGCTCGCCGGCATAGCGTGCGCTGTAGACACCGGGAGCACCGTCGAGCGCATCCACCATCAGACCCGTATCATCGGCGAAACAATCATATCCGTAACGCTCCTTCACCCAGCGGGCTTTTATCAGGGCGTTGCCCGACAGGGTGTCGGCCGTTTCCGGAATCTCATCATGACAGCCGATATCGGAAAGGCTTATTATTTCAAAGCGGTCGCCGAGAATCTCGCGGGCCTCTTCGAGTTTATGCGCGTTGTTGGTGGCGAACACCAGTTTTTCTTTGTTCATTTCCTGTTCTTTTCCAATCTTATAAACGTAAATGATAACTCATAAATTGCATGACCCCGCCTCCGGTCGATGCCGGAGTGCGGGGCCATAATCTTTTTTAACATTAGTTTCTCAATAGTGAATCCGAAAGTTTACCAGACAAGATCCTCTTTGCGCGTCTGGCCGGCGTCCGGTATCACTATCCCCTCATCGGGAGTGGTGAAAACGATGTATTGCCAGGGAGCGAGCGTTTTGGGCAAAGCCGCCTTATGCCCGGTGAAAAGATTCACCATGCCCACAAGATAGGGCTCGCGACGCTGGAAATGGAGTCGCGCGGTCTGGTCTGAAAGATTCGCAATCACCATAACCTTGTGTTTCCCTGTCTGGCGCGTGAAACTCAGTACATCGGGATTCTCCGATTCGATGAAGTTGGTGGCGGCCAGAGGCTGGCGGGCATCAAGCGCGCGGTTATGATGCTTGAGAGAATTCAGTATCTCATAAAAAGCTGTCTGTTCGTTGGCTGTATAGTCGGGCATGATGCTGTCGCGCTCGAAAAATTCGAACGGATGGTTGAACCCCACCTCCTGCCCGGTATAAAGCATCGGCATCCCGGGGAGAGTATAACTGAGCACTGCGAACGCTCCGGTGGCGGGTCCGAGACGCTCGAACTCCGTGCCCTCCCATGAGTTGAGGTCATGGTTCGTTATCATATTCATGTGGACGCTTCCTTTTGGATATTCCGCGGTTTGCCTTTTAATCAGAGCGGGAATATCCTTGGCTGTCATTTCGGGGAGCTTCTGCCCATGCCTCTTGGCATATTCATTCACCCCCTTGGTGGCGGCAATGGCGTTGAAAACATCTTTCATCGGCCATGCGTAGTCGGCATCGAAAGCTTTTTTCAGCAATTCCGGTTTCGAAGCCTCTGCGAGCATGAACACAGGCTTGATGGACTGAAGCCGAGGACGTGCCTCCTCCCAGAAATCTGTCGGCACCTCGCCGGCCACATCGCAACGGTAGCCGTCGATATCAGCCTCCTTGATCCAGAACTCAAGAGCGTCGATCATGGCCTCACGGGTTGCGGGATTGGAGTAATCGAGCTTATAGGTGTCTGTCCAGTCGAAGGGTCCGAACATCTCTCCCTTTTCATTGCGGGCGTAGTATTCGGGATGCTCCGTCACCCATGCGTTGTCACATCCCGTGTGGTTGCAGACCTCGTCGATTATCACCTTCATACCCAACGAATGAGCCGTCCTGACATATTCCTTGAGATCCTCGATCGTTCCGAACTCGGGGTTGACCGCTTTATAATCTTTCACGGCGTAATATGAGCCGAGCGTCCCTTTCCGGTTCTTTTCGCTGATAGGATGTATCGGCATAAGCCAGAGCACATCAACGCCCAGATCTTTGAGCCGCGGCAACTGCAGCTGAGCCCCCTTCAGATTGCGCAAGGGTGTGCCCTGACGCAAGTTCACCTCATAGATAACTGCCGAATCCATCCAGTCGGGGCGTGGGCTCGAGGCCTTGACTTCCGCTTTCTTTGCCGCCATGACGCCCGCCGAGGCAAGCATCGCGACAAGAAGAAGTATAACTGATTTTTTCATCTTTTATCAATATGTTTCTCAAAGTACCACATTCACAATCTTTCCGGGAACCACTATCACCTTCTTAGGCGTCCGTCCGTCGAGCCATTTGGCAGCCGCCGCATCGCCGAGGGCCAGCTTCTCCACCTCTTCGCGCAAGGCGTCCGCGGGAGCCTCTACCATGTATCGCATCTTGCCGTTGAAGCTGACAGGATATTTTACGGTGTCCTCAACAAGTGCGGACTCATCGTAAGCGGGCCATTCCGAATCGGTCACGCTTCCCTCGTTGCCGAGCATGTGCCAGAATTCCTCCGCCATATGAGGTGCGAACGGAGCTATCAGGCGCGTGATGATGTCCATTGCTTCCCGGCTATCGCTCTTGAGCGCCGTCAGTTCGTTGACAGCTATCATGAATGCGGCCACCGAGGTGTTGAAGGAGAAGTTCTCGATATCCTCCGTCACTTTCTTTATCAGTTTGTGGACAGCCTTGCGCTCCTCCTTGGTCATCTCCCGGTTGTCGGCGAGATTGGCTTTGCCGAAGAGTCCCCAGAGTTTCTTCAGGAACCTGTTCACGCCATCGATTCCATTGGTATCCCATGGTTTCGACTGCTCCACCGGCCCGAGGAACATCTCGTAAAGCCGGAGCGTGTCGGCGCCGTAACGCTCCACGATATCATCGGGGTTCACAACGTTGAACATCGATTTCGACATCTTCTCCACAGCCCATCCGCAGACATACTTCCCGTCTTCGAGAATGAACTCGGCATCCGCATATTCCGGACGCCAGCGGCGGAATGCCTCGGTGTCGAGGATATCGTTGTCGACTATATTCACATCCACACGAATCGGAGTCACGTCGTGCTCTTTTCGCAGGCCATGGCTCACAAACGTATTGGTGTTCTTTATACGATAAACAAAATTACTGCGTCCCTGGATCATTCCCTGATTCACAAGTTTGCGGAACGGCTCCGGCTCGGCCACTATTCCGAGGTCGTAGAGGAATTTGTTCCAGAAGCGGGAATAAATCAGATGGCCCGTGGCATGCTCGGCGCCCCCGACATAGAGGTCTACGTCGCGCCAGTATTCATCGGCCTCTTTACCGACAAGGGCTTTGTCGTTGTGCGGATCCATGTAACGCAGATAGTAAGCCGACGATCCGGCGAATCCCGGCATCGTGCAGAGTTCTATCGGATATCCTTCGGGAGTAGTCCAGTTTTCGGCGCGTCCCAGCGGAGGCTGACCATCCTCAGTCGGCAGATAACTCGAAACAGCGGGGAGTCGTAGAGGCAACACCGACTCATCCATCAGGCGGGCCACGCCATCCTTGTAATATACGGGGAAAGGCTCGCCCCAATAGCGCTGACGGGAGAATATGGCATCGCGCAGACGATAGTTCACCTTCACTTTGCCTATCCCCTCCTCTTCGATAAATCTCTTTGTCTTGGCGATGGCGTCTTTAACTTCAAGGCCGTTCAAATCGAGCTTCGGACCGCAGGAGTTGATCATGCGACCCTCTTTGGCGTCGAAACTCTGCTCCGCCACATCGGCGCCCTCAATCAGCGGGATTATCGGGAGACTGAAATGGCGGGCGAAAGCATAGTCGCGGGAGTCGTGGGCCGGAACAGCCATGATGGCTCCCGTGCCGTAGCCGGCAAGCACGTAGTCGCTCACCCAAACGGGTATCTCTTTGCCCGTAAGCGGATTCACGGCATACGAACCGGTAAACACGCCCGATACTTTCTTCTCTATCTGGCGCTCGCGCTCCGTTTTATGCTTCACTTCGTCAAGATAAGCCTTAACGGCCTCCCGCTGTCCGTCGGTAGTAAGCATATCCACATATGCCGACTCCGGAGCAAGAACCATAAACGTCACGCCGAACACGGTGTCGGCGCGGGTGGTGAAAATCTCAAGCTCGAGGTCTTTGCCTGCCACGGGGAAACGCATCTCCGCGCCTCCTGATCGACCGATCCAGTTGCGTTGCGTCTCTTTGAGCGAATCCGACCAGTCGAGCTTGTCGAGGCCTTCCAGAAGTCGCGGGGCATATGCCGAGACACGAAGACACCATTGGTTCATGAGCTTCTGCTCCACCGGGAAACCTCCTCTCACACTCAACCCTTCGCTCACCTCATCATTGGCGAGGACCGTGCCGAGCTCGGCACACCAGTTCACCATAGTCTCTCCCTGATAAGCGATTCTGTAGTTCATAAGCCGTACAAGCTTCTCTTTCTCTGAAAGCGAATTCCATTCGTCGGCGGTGAAAGATAGCTCTTTTGTGCATGCCGGATGAATCCCTTCGCTGCCGTGAAGCGCGAAATGTTCCGTCAGCTTCTTTATCGGTAGTGCCTTGTTCTGATCCAGATCATAGTAGGAATTGAACATCTGCATGAATGCCCACTGCGTCCATTTATAATATTCCGGATCGCAAGTGCGCACCTCGCGGCTCCAGTCGAACGAGAAGCCTATCTTGTCGAGCTGCGAACGATAACGGGCTATATTCTCAGTAGTTGTCTTCTCGGGATGCTGGCCTGTCTGTATTGCATACTGCTCGGCCGGAAGGCCGTAGGCGTCATAGCCCATCGGGTGAAGCACGTTGAATCCGTTCTGACGCTTATAACGCGCATAAATATCGCTCGCTATATAACCGAGCGGATGGCCCACATGCAATCCCGCCCCCGAGGGATAGGGAAACATGTCGAGCACATAGAATTTCTTCTTCGACGGGTCTTCAACCGTATTGTAAGTCTCATTCTCACGCCAATAGCGTTGCCATCGGCTCTCTATATCCTTGTGATTGTATTCCATCGGAATCTATTGGTTGTTTTATCGGTTATTGAATGCAAATTTAGTGATTTTTCGCGACATAGAGGAGTGTTTTGTCATTGTCGGATATTTTTATTATTTTTGACACTATGAAAAGGATTTTATTCATAGCGCATACCGCATCCTGCGGGGGAGGATCCGAGAAGGTGCTCTCCACGCTTATCGATGAACTTGCTGATGAATATCTGATTGACGTAGTTGAGATTCTCTCCGATACAATTTCCCCTTTCAAACCGGTTTCAAAAAACGTGCGTTATCTCGGTTCACTGATGGAATCCGACCGCAAGGCAGCTTCCAGTGGGGGGAATATAAAGCTGAATCATATTCGGCATAATCTTCTCGCACTTGAGTGTGCCTTCTTTCCGGGCGCTGTATATCGCAGACTTGTCAAGGAGCGCTACGACTATGAAATTTCCTTCAATTATCTCTATTCCTCATCCCTTATAGCACATTCGCCGAATCCGGATTCAAAGAAAATTATGTGGATGCACGGCGCCATCGACGACCTTAACGACAAAGATGCCGACAATTCTCTGAAAATGCGTCTATACCGAAAAATTCAGCACAAGGCATTCAGCGGTGCGGATGCGATTGTGACTATTTCCCGAAGAACGCATAAGTCAGTCAGCATTTTTCAACCGGATGCCGAATCTAAAATCCACGACATATACAACGGCTATGATCTCGATGGAATCAGTCGCCTCGCCAGAGAGAAAGCGATAGACAGGAGCGGACGGTTCAGGCTTGTTTCCGTTGGCCGGCTGTCGTCAGCAAAAAACGTCTTGCTGCAGGTCGAAGCTGTCGAGAATCTCCGGAAAAGAGGAATCGATATTGAATTGGTTCTCCTCGGAGAGGGGAAACTTAAAGCCGACATCATAAAAATTGCAAAGGGCAATCCTAATATCCGTCCGGTAGGCTTCCAAAGCAATCCCTATCCCTATATCCTTTCTTCCGACGCGCTCATAATAACTTCTCTCGCCGAAGGATTTCCCACAGTTGCCGTCGAGGCAATGGCACTCGGAAAACCTGTAATCTCAACTCCGGTGGCAGGCACAGATGAGCTTATCGAGAAAGAGACGGGCATCATCATAGGCCGGGACATCGACAGTGTAACCGAAGGAATTCTGAAAGCCATGGACGGACCGTGGGATTCCGAAAAAATCCGCAACAAAATCGCGCCTTATACCAAACAGCGATGGGCCTCGAATGTAAAGAATCTTCTTACCACTCTTGACAATGAACCAAAAGTATGACATCATATCCTGCGCCAGTTTCGGATCTTCCGGATCGAGCGTTGTTACCGATTATCTTTCGGAATATGACGGCATAAAGGATCTCGGATCCTATGAATTCAGATTTCTTCAGGACTACATGGGCATCTCCACTCTCGAGGACGCCCTTGTCAGGACTCCCCACCGTCTGAATTCCGACATAGCTATCCAGAATTATATGCGATATGTCGACAGACAATCCGGGAATTTCATCCGCAGCCGATACAACAGCTTTTTCAACAACCGTTGGAAAGAGATATCCATGCGATATATCGAGGAACTTGTCGACATCAGCTGGCCCGGATATTGGGAGGAATATCAGATCACATCGCCAAAACTCATCTCGGCTTTCAGATACCAGGTCTTGCCAAGAATCCGACGTGCTCTGTCACTGAAGAAAAAATATATTGCGCATTATCTTCCCACACGACCGATGTATTTTTCATTTCCTTCGGAGGAGAAATTTCTCGAATGCACCCGTAGATATGTTCGCAACCTATGTGCCGAGCTCGATCCCGACCATAGTTGCAGGTATATTATGTTCGACCAGCTGATGCCGCCGGCAGATATAGGTCGTTATGAACGCTATCTCGACTCGGTAAAGACAATCGTGGTGGATCGTGATCCCCGCGATTATTTTCTGGAAAATGTTGTCCGGTGGGGTGAAAAATGGGTTCCTGCCGACATTGATGATTTCATAAGATTATACCGCATGCAGAGGGAACAGGCCGCAATGTTCGAGGATTCGGAAAATGTGCGCCGCATCAGATTCGAGGACACAATCTTTCATTACGACAGTTTTGAAAAACAGATGCAGGACTTCCTCGCCCTCGACCCCGCGGACCACCGACGCCCGCTTGAACGGTTCGACCCTTCCCGTTCAGTCCGAAACACACGCCTCTGGCTCAAACGAAATGCAGATATTGACCTGATCCACAAAATAGAAGACTCTCTCTCGGATTTCATCTATGATTTCGATTCCAATTCGGAATCACTCAAATTTTAGAGTTTTTCTCATGAACGATACTTCCCTACAGCCTAAAGTCAGCGTCACGGTGCCCGTCTACAACACCGAACAATATCTCCGGGAATGCCTCGATTCTCTCGCTTCCCAGACTCTCGACGAACTGGAGGTGATAATAGTAGACGACGGGAGCACCGATTGCAGTAATGCCATTATACGCGAATACTGCACCCGTTATCCTAATTTTCGGTTTATTGAAAAGGAAAATGGAGGATTGGCTTCCGCACGTCAGGCCGGTCTGGAGGCCGCCCGGGGAGAATATGTGATTGTCTGCGATTCGGATGACTGGACCGATCCCGACATGTATCGCATCCTTTATGAAGAGGCGATACGTCAGAACGCCGATATTGCCGTCTGCGGCATGTATGCCGAATATGACAGCGGAAAGAGAGTGCCCTTCAATTCTTTTGTAGAGGATACCGACGGCATCGCCGACAACGACCGTCTGCTTGCCGTTGCCCCGGGTATGTCGTATACAAAACTCGTGCGCCGTTCCCTCTTCCACGATTCGGATGCATCCTATGAAGATGGAATCAATATGAGCGAGGATGTGCTCATTTTCTTTAAATTACTTAGAAGCAAACCGCGCATAGCGCAGGTAAGGAAATATCTCTATCACTGGCGACGGGTCTTCGCAGGCAAATCATACACCAATTCCATCAAGATGCGGCATGTCAGGCAGATGCAGTTCACATACGATTGGATTAAGGAGAATTATACTGACCGGATATATTCCGGTATCATCCGGCAAAGGGCTATCGACATCGCTTTCGCTTGCCTGCGGACAACCGATTTCGAGCATTCTTACCTTCGCGGATTCATGCGGTCTGAACTTTCATGGAAAAATCTTCTCTACGGGAATATAGGGCTCAAAAACCTTGTCGTGGCATCGGCAAAAAGCCTCCCGGCCTCTTTTGTGCGCTTTATGGTGCGAAAACTTTATCCGCTCTTCTATAAATGATTCCACGGCTTCTCAAAGCCCCGTTTCTTGCTGAAGGAGCTCGTCTATCACCGTTTCGTATGCCTTGATCACATCACGTACATCGAATTTTGCCTCCGCGATTTCCCGAGATTTGGCACCCATCGCATCGACCTGAGACTCATCAAGCGTCATGAATTTTTTTATAGCCGCCACCAGCGATTCAACATCGCGCGGTTTGCACAGGAAACCGTTGCCCCCATCTTCCACAACTTCTCGACATCCCGCGATATCCGAGGTGATTATAGGTTTGGACATTGCAGTGGCCTCCATCAGCACGCGCGACATCCCCTCATGATACGACGGAAGAATCACACAATCCGACGCACGCATAGTATCCCTGACATCTTCCACCTCTCCCAGATATTCAATAAGACCGTTTCTCTGATCTTCCATTATTCTTTCTTCCGTGACCGGCTGAGGATACTGCGTATCGATCTGTCCCAACCATTGGAATTTGCACGCCGCTCCTTCGCGCTTCAATATCCGTGATGCCTCTATCAGCTCGTTGTATCCTTTATCGTAAAGAACTCTGGCTATTGTCAGGAATGTCTTCATATCATTTAAACTTTTCTAAATTCACGCCCTCTCCTCCGGGCAGCAGCACAACCCTCTCTTGCGGCAGAATGTTGTTGTTTTTCACATAATCATAAATTTCCTGATTCAATACGAATACACGTTCGGGGATTTTCAACGCCGTCTTGAATAGCATTCTGGCAACTTTGCTCTTCATGTCGTTGTGCTGAAAAGCATACCCAAGTCCTGTTATCATTGCCGTGGCCGGGACATTCCTGATTTTTGCAGCCAATACCCCATATATATTCGGCTTTATCGTGTAATGGAAGATAAGATCGGGCTTCTCCTTCTTGTATATTTTCATCAGCTGCAGGAATAAGCGAAAATCGCTGAAAGGATTCATTCCTCCCCGGCTCATTCTTATTGGTATGAATTTGAAAGTATTATTCCCCATTTCCGGATCGGGACGACGGTCTTCCGGAGCGACTATGACAACCTCATAACCTTTCTCCTTTAAAAAATATGACACGACATCTCTTCTGAAAATAAGAAAAGTCCGTAAGGAATTGCTACAAAATAAAATTTTCATAAAAATCCTGTCTGAAAGGCACTTCGGTCAATATTCGCTGCCCGATTCCTGCTATGATGTTACGGCCGCTATGCGTCTTTCTTTTTTACTAACGTTACAATCGTTTTTTTCTTATAATTTGACTTATTATTTTTTTAACATTACTTCACATTAAACCGAATCTTCTGAACGGTGCATTGAAATTTGTTTACAAATCATCATAATACAACATGTTTGTAAGGCATGATTCCGTCAAGATACATATATTCCGTGAAATATAAATACAGACGGACAAAAAGATATGCTGCGTATGTCCATCCGATTGCAATCGCGGCAACCTCACGCCGCTTACGCAACTGCCATATCACGTACGGCACGCATAACACGTAAACCACATTGAAGTATACCAGCGACCTTCCTAACATCTCGACCTTATAGCTCATAACTCCGATAAAAAGCGCGGCAAGCGTATAGGTCAGGAGCATGTCCAGATATTTCGAAGCCGGAAGCACTCTCCGGGCATATAGCCAGAGAAGTATCAGAGGAAGGTTGATCGCGTATTGCATCATTCCGATCTCATTGCGCATCATTCCTTTCTCCAGATATCCCACATACCTTGAGAATATCGGAATCATCGAAAGTATCGACAGACTCGAATATCCTATAAAAAGGAGCAAAGCGAAGACAACCCAGAACCAGAATTTGTTTTTTCGCCAGCATAGGAAAAGAAGAAACGGTATGAACACGAGCAGCGAGGAGAAATGTATCAGCACCGTCAAACCGTTTATGATCGCATATTTCCCATATTTGCCGGCAAATATATATTTAGATGCCCACAGCAGGATATTGGCCGCAAGATAAATCCTCACAAGATTATAGCTCTGAAGATAAAACATGCAGCCTATCGCTAAAACTGCCAGTCCCACGCTGATTTTCCCGGAATTGTCGATAACAGCCCGATATTGAAAATAAACCGATAGCAACGAAATTATACATATTCCCACAAGAGCATCCGGAAATATGTAATGAAGCATCTTGTTGAGAAACATGTAGCCCGGCTCGAAACCAGTGCGGACATACAAGTAATCATCCGGTTTTTCATATATTCTCCGATACATGTTGAGGTCTACTCCTACATCGCGGAATGCCATGAAAAGCCATAATATCACAAAACTCGCGAAAATCAGCGCGAGGCTCAGCTGGCTTTTTCTCACCTCTCTATTGCGGGGATCACGATAACATGTAATGAATTTCGATTGAGCGAAAAATGACAAAAGAGAAGTGATCACAATAATAGCGATATAAAGCCATATCGTGTCATCGTCCCATTTATAGGCCGCCCCCTTGTAATATTCACTTAACGATTCAAACATCTTTCTCTGCTCTCGAAATTTTTATTCTTCGATTTCCTCTCGGCTGCAATGCCATTCTTTCTTTTTATCAACAAATACCAGATAATTCCACGCACTTAGAATAACCCGCAATGCAAAATATCCCGCGGCTATTCCGACCGCGCCGAAATATTTCCCCAGAACTATCGTCGAGACTCCGCACGACACCGCGCCTACCAGAGAATTCACCAACAACGGCTCCCGCTTGTGACAACGAAGATATGTGGCCCAGCAGTTGCCTACCTGGTTTGCCAATATAGCCCCGCTCATGAAAAGCAGAGGCCAGAACGGCAAAAAACGCTTTGCCAGACTCAGTCCGGCGAAATCCATTATTTCGACAAATGCAATAAACAAGATCAGCAACATAGCGCATATTGCGGTAAGTTGCAAACCGATTCTATGGAAAATTCTGTCAAGTTCTCTAAAGCGTTTCAATGCGATCATGTTCGACAACAAGGGAACCTTGGTGTCGATCCAGCTCGATGCGAACGCCGATATTCCGTTCAGGGCGGCAAGCGTCATGCCCATCTGTCCGGCCGCTACAGGACCCGATGTTGCGAATAGCACCGGATTGAAAAGCTGAAACACGAAATAACCGCTCGCCCAACTCAGAGATATGCGCCACTGATATGGAAAAATCTCTTTAGCGTAATTCACCTTTTCGACAACCGCCACTTTCCAGAGATCTTTCAATGGCTTGAACAGCCCCTCTTTCCAGAGCAAAACGCATGCACATAGAAAAGACACAGAATAGCCAATTCCCACGACATATAGCCCGAGTCCGCAAAGAAGCCCTGTCCATATCGCAAGAGGCATCAGCAGCTGCTGCCAGAACACTATTTTCGACACTTCAGTAACTTTGTCAACTCCTTTCAGGAGCGCCAATATCACCGACAGAAAAAGATTCAACGCCGATATGGCCGTTACGAGTAGCCAAGGAGTCATCCATACCGAGCTGTCGGCATTAGGCGAATACCTGTTGAAAAACCAGAAGCCGGCGCCAAGAATAAATACCATATAGAGCACCGAGGCAGCGGCATACCATTTGACACTAAACCTCAACAGATGCGCGAGGCGCGACATATTCTTCTCCGAACCGCTCTCTCCCTCTTTTATATGAGCATACTCATGTGAGACAAATTGAGTGATGATATTGGTGAGTCCGAGTTCGAAAAAAACCTGAAGGGCCACTATGCTCCCGAATGTGAAATAGAATCCCTGCTGCTCTTCCGACAGACAAAGAGAAATGAAAAAAATACTCACTACTCCGGAGACCGCGGCCACTACCCTGCTGCCTGCACTGTAAGCCACAGCCTTGTCTATTCCCGTCAGACTGGCAATACGGGCGAGTTGTCCCTTTATCGGATGTGCACTCTCGTTCATCTCTGTCAGATTGCTCGTTCAGCTCTTTCGCAACCGGCCCTCCCGTGCTTTAATGTATCCGCGGATTTGCCGCCACTTCTTTCAGACGGCCGAGAGCTTCCGTTTTTTTAGGCGACTGTCCAAGACAATGCTCAAAAAAGCTGAGACGGTGAAGATCGCTGCCGCAGAGATCGATCATTCCCTCTTTCAGAAGCCACTCTCCTTTCTTGCGTGCCTGTTCTCCGTAGCCTCCCACGAGCGACATCAGGTTGGTCTGAAACAACAGACCCCGCTCTTTCCATTTCAGATAATCTTCCTCCTCCATGTAGCGGTAACGCTCCGGATGGGCAAGCACGGGGGTATAACCCGCCGAAAACACTCCTTCGATCATGTCGTCCATGCCATAAGGAGGATTCATATAACTTGTCTCTACAAGAAGATGATTCCCCTCTTCCCCTATCGGCAGAAACTCGTTCTTCCCGAGTCGTTCCTCAAAAAGGGAATCAAGCATATTCTCCGATGCCAGCCGCAATTCTATCGGGCCGCCATAAGCCTCCTGCAATTCTGCGAATCGTTCGCGCAGGGATTCCGGTGTGTTCGGATAATCTTCCATCACATGCGGCGTCAGCCACACGCGCCCCACTCCGAGCTCTTCATAGCGATGCAGAACGTCGAGTGAATCCTGAATCTCTCGGATCCCGTCGTCAACGCCGGGAAGTATATGCGAATGCCAATCGGTGAAGTTCTTCAACAACCCCGATTCGCCAAGTTTGTCTGCTCTTTTGAATGGCCACATAATTCTATCTCCTCTAATCTATCCTTTTTATCCTTTCCTAATTGCCATAGTAGCCGCGACCATAAGCCTGCGAACGGCTGTTGCGTCCGTCGGTGCCGTTCAGCACGATGCACATCTGCTTGAACGAGCGGTTCTGATACAACGCATCGATCTCGGCCACATCCTTGCGGTCCAGAAGTCCGGCACGAACCACAAATACCGTGCGGTCCACATATTTCTCCACAATGCGGGTATCCACCACCACATCCACCGGCGGGCAGTCGATAAATACATAGTCGTATGCCTCGCGGGCTTCGTTGAGCAATGTGCCGATGCGTCCGTTGTCGAGGAGCTCCGAGGGGTTCGGAGGCCGATGGCCGATAGGAAGCACAAACATTCCCGGATGATCGGCGACAGATTTCACGAGACCCTGCCAGTCATCCGTATTTCCTGTCAGATAGTTACTCAGACCGCGTGAGGGCATTCCCACAAACTGCGACATCGAGCCGTGACGCAAGTCGCCGTCGATCACGAGCACACTCTTGCCTTTCAGCGCAAACGAGGCCGACAGGTTGAAGGAGATGAACGATTTGCCGGACCCCGGATTGAACGAGGTCAGCATTATGATATTACTGGATTTATCTTTATCCTGGGCAATCATGAAGTCGATGTTGCCACGCAGAATCCTGAACGATTCGCTGATGGCATCGCGGCTTCCCTCTTTGACGGCAGGAACCACTTTCTCAAGCTGGCGGGAACTCTTCTTACGGTTGCCACCGATGAACTTGCCGAGTTTCGTCTTCAGGGTGTTGTGACCGACATATGGGATCTCTCCGGCGAAGGGGGCAGCCATCCGCTCGAGATCCTTGCGGCTCCTGATCTTGGTATTGGAAGCCTCCGCAAGATAAAGAGCGGCTCCCGGAACGCAGAGTCCGAGAAGGAATGTCACAACCAGTATCATCTTCTTGTTGGGCGACACGGGGCTGAGTTTTCCTGTCGGAGGTGTGATGATGCGGGTGTTCGCCGCCGTGAATGTCTGCGACAACTCATTCTCCTCCCGTTTCTGCAAGAGGAAGATGTAAAGCGACTGCATCACTGTCTGCTTGCGCTCGTATCCGATCAGATGCTTGGCCTGCGAGGGAGTGGAAGAGAGTTCCGATTTCGCTATGCCTTTGGCTCCTTTGGAATTGCGCAACGCTGCCTGTATCGATACAACCTCGTTGTCGACACCGCGCGTTATCGATTCGCGCATACCGGCAAGACGCGCATCCATATCGGCCACAATCGGGTTCTTCTCCGATGAGTTTTGCACGAGATTGTTGCGTTGAAGCAAAAGATTGTTATAGGCCGATACCTGCGATTCTATCTGCGCGTTGGCTGCGCCGGTATTCATCGGTATCACTTTGTCGGAATTCGCCGGATTCGACAGATATTCCTTCATGTAGGCCGCCATCGTAAGTTGGTTGGTCAGAGCAAGGATATTTCTGTCAAGCTCCGCCGCAGCCTCGATATTCACTTTGGCCGAAGTCCAGATGTCGGGGGTGGCGTTCTTCTGCTTATAGCCGTAGATATCGCTGTCGACATTTCCCAATTCCTGTTCGAGAATAGCCAGACGCTCATCGATAAAATGCGATGTGGCCACCGATATCTTATTCTTGTCGTCGACCCAGTTGCGGTTATAGACTTCCACCACGGTGTTCAGAATATCCACCGCACGTTCTGTCGAGACATCCTTTATGCTGAGGTCAATCACGTCGGCATCTTTGTCGGCCATGTCGCCATGAAGCTTCGCGCTGTAGCTCTCGATAGCAGATTGCATTCCCGTCCGCCACACAAGTATCTCTTTCGGACTGTTCTTGACATTCCTGAAGCTGGATTGATAGCGGTCGTTGGGAGTTACAAGCACCGAACCGAGGGGCGTTTTCACAGGAACTCCCAATTTACCTTTCACAACCTCGTCGGATTTGATTTTCTCTGTTTCTGTCCTGGTCCGGAATTTCGTAAGCTCGAAGCCTCCTTTCCCGTCAAGACGTAAGGACATCGAAGCACCCTGCTGCTCGTCAAGATCCGCGAAGTTCACAACCACCGGTTGCGTCTTGCCGTAAAGCGTCACATTATGGAACATCCCGGGAGACGCATAATTCATCTCGAGATCAAGCTGTTTCACCACATCGGCCATTATGGCAGGCGAAGTGAGCGATATCAGCTCATTGTTCACTTTCGTGTTCGAAGCCACCAGACCCATCGATGAAAAGGCACTGCTTATATCCGCGGTGCCTCCTCTCTTCTGGTCTTTGATAAGTATCGACATCGATCGTGAATATACCGGCTGTTGACGGAGTATATAGAAAACTCCTATGCCGCAGAAAAAAACTATCGAAAGCAGGAACCATTTCCATTGCCGCAGACAGCTTGCAAAAAAATCCTTGAGGGAGAACACCTCCTCCTGCGGAGTGTTCTTGGCGTCTTTGTTGTTTTCCTCCATTTGGGAAATTTTGGGAATTAAGAGGATTCTTGGGAATTAATTATTTGGTCACGAACACTGCTACAGTCGTAATTACCGACGTGAGCACCGATGCCACTGAAATCCAGAAACTCAGATTCATGGTGTTGTTGCCGTTCACCGTTGTCGAGCGTTTCTTGATCTTGTCGGGCTCTACATATATCACGTCATTCTGCTGAAGCCTGTAGCCGGGCGAGGCCACCATCGACGATGCGTCAGTCAGGTCTATCACGTATGTATTCAGCTTGCCGTTCTCCTCGCGGAGCACCTTCACATTCTTTCTCTGACCGTTGATTGTCAGATCGCCGGCAAGAGCAAGCGCGTCGATCAGAGTGATGTTGTCGCGATTCATATCGTAGCGGCCGGGCTTGTTCACTTCGCCTATCACGTTGATGCCGGCACTCAGAAATTCAACCACCACCGTAGGATCTTTCACGAGATTGCGACCCATCAGCTCCCCCTTGATAAATCCGGAAAGCTCCGCACGAGTCATACCTGCCACATGCAGCTTGCCGAGCACCGGGAAATCGATGTCTCCTTCAGGCGAGACTGTATAGTTGGCTATTCCGTCGGCCGAAGGTCCGGAATAGCTGCGCATTTCCGCGCCGGTTCCGCTATAGGAGCCGCCTGCGCCAACCCGCGATGAATACACGGGAAGATTGAAGAGATCGGAAAGAGCCGGATCGCTCGTCTTCACGATAATGGCGAGCCGGTCTTCGGGTTTCACCGTTATCGGCGCCTGCTTCACATTCTCTATGATAGCGGCACTGTCCGTATCCTGAAAATAAGTCACTGTCTTTGGTGCCGAGCAGGAACCGAGTGCGAAAAGCACCGCCCCTGCACTGATTGCGCGGATTGTGTTGCGTATATTCATTCTTTATTAAGACTCTATTCGTATAATGTCGTGTTTGTCCGGCGTTCGCGACTGCGGATCAATCGGGTCAGCAACATATTGAGCGCCACCCAGAGGATCACGTCGCCGAAGAATATCCATGTCGGCTGAACCATCGATGAGAAGCCCACATTGACAAGGACAAACACCATATCGACAAATACTATCATTATCAGTGCCTGCCATTGCTGAAAGCCCAAGGCAAGCAGTTTGTGGTGAATATGGCTCTTGTCGGGCAAGAAGGGATTGCGCCCTTTCCTCACCCTATGGAAAAACACCCTGGCCACATCAAAACAAGGTATGATAAGCGGCGCCATAGCCACGATGAACAGGTTGTCTTCTACAGGAAACTCCGACACAGGTATCTTAAACACCTCTATCGAAAGAAAAACTATCATCAGCCCGATGGTCAGCGAGCCGGTGTCGCCCATGAATATCTTCGTATGCGACGAGGCTTTGCCGAACACATTGTAATAAAAGAACGGCACCAGCGTACCCAACGTCGCCGCGGCAAGCATCATGCATACGTATTGCCCCGAAATATAGAACACATACGAATACCATATCAGAGCCACGGCGCTCAACCCGGAGGCGAGCCCGTCGATACCGTCTATTAAATTAACGGCATTTACGACATATATTATAAAAATAACCGTAACAATACATCCTATCCACGATGGCCATTGTCCGATCCAGAGGAAGCCATGAAGGTTCGAAACCCATGTTCCGGAAGCTATAATCAGCAGGCCGGCAATGATTTGCATCAGAAATTTAGCCCTATAGCGAACTCCGATAAGGTCATCGGCAAGACCTACCAGATATATGAGCATCAGCGAACATACAAAAAAGAATATCGGCACCATCGCCTGAGAAAGAGCCTGAACTATCGAGGTGTGACAATAACGCAGATTGAAACCAACCACAAAACAGAACGCGAATGCCACCGCCGGCAGAAAAGATATCCCCCCGAGCCGAGGCACGACCCCGCGATGGATCTTGCGGCTGTCGGTAGTGTCAAAAAGCTTTCTCCTGAATGCTATCAATATAATTTTGGGTATAATCCATCCGGCGAGTATCACTGAGATCGCCAGCGTAAAAATATAATTCTGGGTCCAGAAAGTCATAGCAAATTCGTAAGAAGTGGTTTTCTATGGTTTATAGGTTCTCATATCCTTAATGCATTCGAGTGCGTATGCAATCGCGCAAATTTACAAAAAAAACTCCACTCGGCAAAATTCCTATTATAAGGAAAACCCATCCATGCATTAGACCCCCTTCTTATCCACACTTTTGTCGTTTAAAGATAATTTGTTAAATTTGCCGCCCTAAACATTTTAGAAAAAGAAATGTCAACAAACACAGTAGACAACACCAGAAAAGTAACAACACGCCGCCTCTCTGAAATGAAACAGCGCGGCGAAAGGATATCAATGCTCACAGCCTACGACTATTCATCCGCCAAGATTATCGACGCCTCCGGAATAGACGTGATTCTCGTGGGCGATTCGGCCTCCAATGTCATGGCCGGAAATGTCACGACTCTCCCCATCACTCTCGACCAGATGATCTATCATGCCAAATCTGTGATGAAAGCAGTGAGCCGCGCCCTCGTGGTAGTCGACATGCCTTTCGGAACTTATCAGGGCAACTCCAAGGAGGCCCTCGCTTCAGCCATCCGCATCATGAAGGAAAGCCATGCCGAGGCTGTCAAGATGGAGGGAGGCGCCGAAATCCGAGAGTCGATAGAGCGCATTCTCTGCGCCGGCATACCGGTGATGGGGCATCTCGGCCTCACGCCCCAGAGCATCAACAAATTCGGAACCTATAATGTACGCGCCCGCAAAGAGGAGGAAGCCGCGAAACTCATTGAAGACGCAAAACTCCTCGATGAAATAGGATGTTTCGCCATCGTGCTAGAAAAAATACCCGCCGAACTGGCCGCGCGGGTAGCGAAGGAGGTTTCCGTTCCTATCATCGGCATAGGTGCCGGAGGGGGAGTCGACGGTCAGGTGCTCGTAATGCACGACATGCTCGGCATCAACCAGGGTTTCTCACCGCGCTTCCTGCGTCGATATGCCGACGTGGCAGCCGTCATGACCGATGCCGTGCAGCGCTACATCGCCGATGTTAAAAGCGGCGATTTCCCCTCCCCCGCAGAATCCTACTGATCTCCCCTTTACCCTTTTTCTATCCTCTTCAAAAAATTTTTTCAAAAAAATTTGGCAATCCCGCAAAAAGCTTATAACTTTGCAGTCGCTTAGCCGGAACAACAGCTCCGAATAGAGTTTCGGAATTCGGCAAAAGCATCAGCGGGGTGTAGCTCAGTAGGTTTAGAGTACGCGTCTGGGGGGCGTGAGGTCGCAAGTTCGAATCTTGTCACCCCGACTGATCAAAACCGCAGGAATTCAATCTCAGAATTCCTGCGGTTTTCTTTTGGCCTCAATACAAAACCGGAGGGATGCGGTTTGTAGAATTTTGCAGAATTTTGTGGAATTCGGAATCTATTCATATTCAGAGATAAGAAGCATTCACGCGACCGTCACATGAAAATTTTTCAAAAAAAGTTGCGAAAATATTTGGTGGAATAAAAAATTGATTGTAACTTTGCACTCGCAAACGGGAAACATAACCCGTCGATGCTTCAAATACTCTAAATGGTGCGGTAGTTCAGCCTGGTTAGAATACATGCCTGTCACGCATGGGGTCGCGGGTTCGAGTCCCGTCCGCACCGCTGAGGAGAGAGGAAGAGCAGCAGCGTAAACTTCGGTTTCCTGCTGCTCTTTTTTCTATAATTGCATTTAGGCAGACAGAGATTTTCTAACCCATCCGATTCATGACAGTCACAATCATCAACGGGCCCAACCTGAATATGCTCGGCCGCAGAGACCCCGCCATCTATGGCGCCGAATCGCTCGAGCAGACAATTGCCGACATACGGCAAAATTTCCCGCAACTCGAAGTCATTTCCCTCCAGTCGAACCACGAGGGTGAGATAATCGACATGCTCCAGCAGGAAGGCTCCAGAAAGGATTCGATCGGCGTTGTGCTCAACCCCGGAGCATACGCCCATTATTCGCTCGCAATAGCCGATGCTGTGGCCGACATGCCTCTGCCGGTGGTCGAGGTCCACATCTCCAACATCTTCGCCCGCGAAGGTTTCCGCGCAGTCTCGGTGACAGCCCGCAATGCCGCGGCCCTCATCTCAGGATGCGGCCGCCACGGATATTCTCTGGCCGTAATGCATCTCCTCTCCCTCCTCGACCGTCAAAACAAACCCGCATGAACCCCGCTCTCGAAGACTACATCGAAACCCATATAGATCCCCAGCCCGGATATCTCTCGGAGATAGAGCGGGAAGCCAACCTGCGGCTCGTCAACGGCAGGATGTGCTCCGGCCATCTTCAGGGCCGGCTTCTCAAAATGCTCGTCGGCATGATCGCCCCGCGGCGAGTGCTCGAGCTCGGCACGTTCGCCGGATTCTCCGCCCTATGCATGGCCGAAGCTCTCCCTGACTGCGTCGAGCTTCACACCGTGGAAGTCGACGACGAACTGGAGGATTTCATACGCAAAAACCTCGCACGCACCCCCCAAGGTAAAAAAGTAAGGCTACACATCGGCGATGCCATGGAACTGACAGCCTCTTTCCCTGAGCAGCACTTCGACCTGATTTTTCTCGATGCCGACAAACAACGTTATCCCGAATACTATCCTCTCTGCATGTCGAGAATCCGCCCAGGCGGATACCTCCTCGCCGACAACACCCTCTGGGACGGCCACGTAGTCGAAAAAGGACGCGAACACGACCGGCAGACCGTTGCCATAAAACGGTTCAACGACATTGTGGCCGCAGACCCGCAGGCACAGAAAGTCATCCTCCCCCTCCGCGACGGACTTACTATCATTAAAAAATTAAACGATTCCGCGGCCACGCACGTTAAATAGAGAGGAATCATTAAAACGAATCATTATGGAAGGTAAAAGACAAGCAAAAATCGCCCGCCTCATCCAGAAGGAACTGAGCGAGATTTTCCGGCGTCAGACAGCCGTGATGGGAAACGTGTTGGTTTCCGTCAGCGCCGTCAGAGTTTCGCCCGACCTCGGAATTGCCAAAGTATATCTGAGCATATTCCCTCCGGAGAAAGCGGCCGAGATCCTTGAGAACATATCCAAACAATCGAAAACTGTCAGATACGAACTTGCTCAGGCCGTCAAGAGCACTCTCCGCAAATGCCCCGACCTGCAGTTCTACCTCGACGATTCCCTCGATTATATCGAAAATATCGACCGGCTTCTCTCCAGCGACAAAAAGTGAGAACAACGGTTACGGCATGGATAGCCGCACGCTATCTTATATCTAAGAAATCGCACAGTGCCGTCGGGGCCATCTCACTGGTCTCGCTCTGCGGCGTGGCCGTGGCCACGGCAGCGATAATCTGCGTGCTTTCGGTGTTCAACGGCTTCAAGTCCGTGATCGCCGACCGCCTCGACATGCTCGCTCCCGACATCCGTGTCACCCCCCTCAAGGGGAAAGTTTTCCCTATGGCCGACTCTCTGGCTAATGAGATTTCACGGTTTCCCGCCGTCAGGCAGGCCGTTCCGGCCCTGACCGACAACGCCCTTGCGGTATGCGACAGCCGGGAGATGCCGGTCACTCTCAAAGGCGTCAGCCTCGAGGCCTTCAGATCTTTCACGAGCCTCGACTCGCTCATTATCGACAAGACCGACATTCCCGACGGAAGCAATCCTTCCATATTCTCCCTCGGAGCGGCCAACAGACTCATGGCGCCTCCCGGCAAAGAAGTCCTCGTATTCGCGCCTGTCAGAGAAGGACGCGTGAATCTGGCCAACCCCGCCGCATCTTTCGTCACCGATTCCTTAGCCGTGGCTTCCGTGTTCCGTTCCAACCAGAGCGAATATGACGAGAATGTGCTCTTCGCCGACATCGACCTTGTGCGCAACCTCCTCCAATACGATTCCGAAGCTTCCTCCATCGAAATCTCGCTTAATCCCGGCTCCGACATCGACAAAGCCGTTTCCGAAATCTCCGGCCGTCTCGGTCCCTCCTTTGTTGTCAGAGACCGCCAACGCCTCCAGTCGATGAGCTTCCGCATGGTCACAATCGAGAAATGGGTCACATTCCTTCTTCTCTTCTTCATCCTCGTCATAGCCTCTTTCAATGTGATCTCATCCCTCTCGATGCTTGTGCTCGACAAACTTAAGGCAATTTCTACGCTCCGCGCCATCGGTTTCAGCCGTAGCCGCGTGGGGCGCGTTTTCTTCTGGGAGAGCATTTACGTCACGGCCGCAGGCGGGCTCGCCGGCATCATTCTCGGCGTGGCCCTATCACTGGCGCAGCAGCATTTCGGCTTCATAAAACTTCAGGGCGACCCTGAGG
Source organism: uncultured Bacteroidales bacterium (assembly GCA_900549375.1). Taxonomy (GTDB): domain Bacteria; phylum Bacteroidota; class Bacteroidia; order Bacteroidales; family Muribaculaceae; genus Lepagella. Next base: position 31,212 of record URNY01000002.1, read on the forward strand.
CCCTGACTCTCAATGCCTATCCCGTGGTGGTCGACCCCACGGATATCCTCATCACCCTTCTGCCTCTCGCCGTGATCGGTCTCGCCACGGCTCTCGTCACCGCCGCCTTCGCCCGCTCGCGCGTACAGCATTGACACTCTTGACACCCGCAACTCCTCAAAACCCTCCTCCACATATAATTTGCAAGCAAATTGCCACTATTCCACCCCGTTTCACTTGCATTTGTCGCAAGTTTGATATAAATTTGCATTCTAAAAACTAATCTAATCCAACTAAAATCTAACAACTTCACCATGTTAGCAGATAAAATCGACAACCTCGACAAGAAAATACTCAACATCATAATGCAGAACGCCCGCATCCCCTCCAAGGACGTGGCCGTTCAGTGCGGCGTCTCACGCGCCGCAATCCATCAGAGAATCCAGCGCCTCATAGACATGAAGGTCATAACCGGCTCAGGATATATCGTGAATCCGAAAGCGCTCGGCTTCACCACCTGCACCTACATCGGCGTGCGCCTCGAAAAAGGGTCTATGTACCGCGAAGTTGTCCAGGAACTTGAGAAAATTCCCGAAGTCGTGGAATGTCATTTCACCACCGGTCCTTACTCCATGCTCATCAAGGTCTATGCCCAGGACAACCAGCATCTGATGGAGCTCCTCAACGACCGCATTCAGCACATCGGCGGCGTCACCGAGACCGAAACCCTCATATCCCTCGAACAAAGCATGAACCGTCAGATCCATATCGACGAGGAGGACTATTCCATCTCGACAGCCGATTTCTAATTGATTCCCGAAATACAAATCATTCATCATGAGTTTCAGAATATCAAAAAAGACCGCATATTCCCTCCTGGCCGTTGTGGCACTCGCTCTCACGGCCTTTCTTTTTTTCTTTCCCGATGACATAGAAGGGAATGTGCTCCGCCAGCACGACATTCAGCAAGGCATTGCAAACGGCCAGGAGGTGAAAGCCTTCACTGAAGCCACGGGAGAAGATTCCCGCTGGACCGACGCCCTCTTCGGCGGCATGCCCAACTTCCAGATAGCCCCCTCATACCCCGCGGGGAAGGCCATCGGATGGATCTGGAGCGTCTATACCCTCGGCCTCCCCTCTCCGGCGAACCTCCTGTTCGCCATGATGCTGGGATTCTTCATAATGTGCCTCTGCCTCGGCTTCCGATGGTATAACGCCCTCTTCGCCTCTATCGCATGGGGATTCTCCTCCTACTTCATAATCATCATCGGAGCCGGACATATCTGGAAATTTGTAACTCTCGCATACATTCCGCCCACCATAGGCGGCGTGGCTCTCTGCTACCGCCACAAGTACATCGCCGGAACAGCCCTTGCCGCCCTCTTCGGAGCTTTGCAGCTTCAGAGCAACCATCCGCAGATGTCATACTATTTCCTCTTCGTCATCCTCGCGATGGTGCTCGCCTGGTTATGGACGGCTATTAAAAAGCATGACGTGCGCCATTGGCTCATAGCCACCGCCTGCACGCTCGGCGCCGGTATACTCGGCGTGGCAGCCAATTCCGCAAGCCTCTATAATTCCTACGAATATTCCAAAGAGACCGTGCGCGGACGCGCCACCGACCTCACTCCCGCCGAAGGCGCCGCCACCGGAGGCATGGACCGCGCAGCCATCACCCAATGGAGCTATGGTATCGACGAGACTCTCTCTCTCCTTATCCCCAACGTGAAAGGGGGAGCCACTATCAAACCGGTGGCGGGCGAGACCGAGCTCCTCTCTCTGGCCGACACCGAGAAAGCCGATGAAATTCCCCTAACTCCCGAAGAGCGCCAGTTCCTCTCCCAGTTCCCGCAATATTTCGGCGACCAGCCCATGACCAACGGCCCCGTATATGTCGGAGCCTTTATCCTGCTTCTCGCCATTCTCGCCCTCTTCACGGTGGAGACTCCCATGAAATGGGCGCTCTTCGCGGTCTCCGTGCTCGCCATTCTCCTCTCCTGGGGCCATAATTTTCATGCGTTCACCGACTTCTTTATCGATTATTTCCCGGCATACAATAAATTCCGCGCCGTCTCGAGCATTCTCGTGATTGTAGAATTCACGATTCCTCTGCTCGCCGCGCTGGCCGTCCGCAAGATCATCCTCACCGACAACTGGTGGGAAAGATTCTCATGGGTGTTCTATTCCGTTTTCAGTGTAGGAGCGCTCATCTGCATCATCGGCTGGATCTCACCCTCCGTGTTCGGCGATCCTTTCAGCAGCATGGAGACTCAGCAGCTCACCGAGGCCGGCGCTTTCTCCAACCCCGCCTACTACAACATTATCGGCGCCATTCGCGAAACGCGCCTCTCCATCGTTTCCGCCGACTGCCTGCGTTCGCTGGCTTTCATAATCCTCGGAGCGCTCGTAGTGCTTCTCTACACCCGCAAGGCCGTTACAAAGCCCGCCGTCTTCGTCGGCATGCTCGCAGCCGTGGCGCTCATCGACCTCTTCTCGGTTGGCAAACGCTATGTAGATTCCGAGAATTTCACGCGCCCGGCCCTCGAAGAAACAACTTTCAACAAGACGGCCGCCGACGAGGCCATCCTCCGCGACAAATCCAACTATCGCGTCTACGACATTCCCGGCCTCTATTCCGCCCGCTCCTCTTATTTCCATAAGACCATCGGAGGTTATCACGCCGCGAAACTCACCCGCTACAACGACCTGCTCGACCGCCAGATTTCAAAGGGGAATATGAATGTGCTCAACATGCTGAACACAAAATATTTCCTTAACGGCGACACTTACCAGCAGAACCCCGACGCCCTCGGCAACGCATGGTTTGCAGAGGATATCGTCTATGTGAACGATGCCGACAGCGAAATGGCGGCTCTCGACACGCTCGACACGTCGCGTCGGGCCGTGGCAGATGCGAAATTCCGCAATGTGCTGGGTGAATCCGCACCCAAATCTCCGGGCGATACCATCTACGAAACCCTTTACGCGCCAAACCGCCTCGTCTACAAGGCTCGCAATGCCAAGCCTGCGATTGCCGTCTTCAGCGAGATATACTTCCCGTGGGGCTGGAACGCCACAATCGATGGCAAACCCGCAGAAATCGGTCGCGTGAACTATGTGCTCCGCGCTCTCCGTCTGCCTGCCGGTCAGCATACAGTCGAGTTCCGCTTCGATCCCGAATCGCTCCGCGTAACCAACGGTATCTCCGTGGCGGCTGTGGTATGCATCTATCTGCTCTGCGCCGTGGCGCTGACCGCTATCATCGTGCCACTCTGCCGGAAGCGTGACCGGAAGGGAAAAGAAGAGAAAAAAGAGGCTAAATAGTGGGCTCACTCATGGATGCGCTCACAAGATGGCGCAACTCGAGAGGCTTCGGAGTCCATTCCCCCTTCGGATATTACCTCGCCCGCATGGTGGTAAATCCGCGTAAGGGATATGCCTATTATGGCTATTCCGACATTCGTCGAGCCGCAGGCCGGGGGCATGCCCCTCTGTGCCGCCGCGCGGAGATGCTTTTGCGGTTGCTCGTGTTTCTGCGTCCCTCCTCCATCTTCATGCCCCGCAATGCGGAAGCACCGATGCGGGCGGCTGTCAAGGCCGCCGGAAGCCATATATCAGTCCTGTTCCGCGACCGCGATGCTCTCGCCTGCGACATTCTTTGCGTCCGCTCCGGCCGTTTCTCCATCGCCACACTCACCGCGTTCATCTCCTCCCCCGGCAAGGCTCTCCTCCTCGAAGATATCGACGATGACACCTGCCAATCCCTTTTCGAGGCCATGCAGGATGGGATAATGATTCGCGGCAAAAAAAACGCGATACTCATCTCTCGCCCGAAGATGCAGAAAGTGAAATATCTGATGCCTATATGAACCCCGCGACGCGCCCGCTCAAAACTCCGGAAAAGCTCACAGCCGATTTCGAAGCCCATCTGGCTATGGAACGCGGTCTCTCCTCCAACACCGTCGAGGGTTACACCCGCGATGTGTCGCATCTGCTCGAATTCCTCGAGGCACAGGCCGTCGCGCTCGATGAAGTAGAAACCGCGCATCTCCATCAATTTCTCTGCACACTCCACGACCTCGGCATCGCACCCCGCTCCCAGGCCCGCATAATATCGGGCATACGAGCTTTCTTCCGCTTTCTGCGCCTCGAAAACTATATCTCCTCCGACCCCTGTGAGCTTCTTGAGGCGCCACGTTTCGGAAGGATGCTTCCCGATGTACTTTCTGTCGAGGACATCGACGCCATGATTCTTGCCCTCGACCCTCAGAAGGATGAGACTCCGCGCAACCATGCCATAATCGAAACCCTCTACGGGAGCGGGCTGCGAGTTTCGGAGCTTGTCGAGCTCCGCTTGTCGAGAATCAACTTAGACGAAGGCTATCTTATCGTCATAGGTAAAGGCGACAAGGAGCGGATAGTGCCTCTTTCTCCCCGCTCCATAGATCTGATATGCGATTATCTCCCTCTGCGGGAAAAGCTCAACATCAAGCCCGACAGCGTCGATATCCTTTTCCTCAACCGGCGCGGAGGCATGATGACACGCGTAATGGTTTTCTATATTATCCGCGACCTCGCCCGCGCCGCGGGAATTCAGAAAAAAGTCTCACCTCACACTCTGCGTCATTCTTTCGCCACCCACCTTCTCGAAGGGGGTGCCAATCTTCGCGCAATTCAGGAAATGCTCGGCCACGAATCCATCGCCACCACCGAAATCTATATCCATCTCGACCGCTCGCGTCTGCGCTCCGAACTCATTGAGCATCATCCCCACTACGCCGGGAAATAAAGGTTGCCGATAAAATCTGATTCCCCCAATTCCGCAAATAAAAAAAAGAGCCGCAGAAAAAGTCTCTGCGGCTCCCTCTATTATTGGATCTCCCTTTATTCGTGAGTAAACGCGAACCGGATGGTGCGGCTGTACTCCTCACCCTTCTTCAGCAACTGCGAAGGGAATTCCGGTTTATTGGGAGCGTCGGGGAAACCCTGCATCTCCAGAGCCACGCCTTCGTAATCCTCATAACAGCGGCCCGAGCGGTTCTTGGGGCTGCCGGCAAGCCAGTTGCCGGTGTAGACCTGCACGCCGGGCTGGTCGGTGCTCATTTTCAGCACGCGGCCGCTCGCCGACGAGCGCAGCGAAGCCGCATCCTCAAGCATCTCGCCCGGTTTCCAGCCGTCGAGAACCCAGCAATGATCGTAACCTTTCCCTATGTGCAATGCCTCGAAATCAGCCTTGATGTCGCGGCCGATCTCTTTCCATCCGCGGAAGTCCATCGGGGTGCCCTCCACTGAGGCATATTCCCCGGTAGGAATCTGCGTCTCGTCGGTGGGCAGCCATTTTTCTGCTGCAAGACGCATCTCATGATTGAAAATCGAACCGGCGTCGGCGCCGTCGAGGTTCCAATATGCATGGTTGGTGAGGTTCACCACCGTGTCCTGATCGCTCTCAGCCTTGAAGTCGAGCGTCAGCTCGTCGTTCTCGCTCCAGCGATAGGTGGCAGTCACCGTCAGATTGCCCGGATAATGCTCCTCGCCATCCTTCGCGCGATAGGTGAAACGAACCCCGTCGGGCAACTCCTCAGCATCCCAGATCTGGTTCTGAAATCCTTCGGGACCGCCGTGAAGCGCATTGGGGCCGTTGTTGATCGATAGCTGATAGGTCTTGCCGTCGACCGTCAGATTTCCTTTAGCTATTCGGTTGGCATAACGTCCGGGACATTTCCCCAGACAGGGACCGTCGGCGATATAGTCGGCCGGATCGGCATACGACAAGGCCACGTTCTCTATCTTTCCATTGCGGTCGGGAACCCATACGCCGATGATACCGGCTCCTAATGAGGAGAGCTCTACGGCATGCCCTCGGGAATTCTCGATGCGGAACTTCGTAATCTCACCTTTCGGCGAGGAATATCTGCTGCTTATAATCTTCATAATCGGCGATTTGCAGCATTAATCCTCCAGACGACGGGCACCGTCGGAAATCACCACATCATAGATTTTGGGCTCGTGGCCGTATTTCTCTTTGAATTTGCGCTTTGCAACATCTATGAAGTCGTCATGCAGATTATCCTTCACCAGATTGATGGTGCAGCCGCCGAAGCCGCCGCCCATGATGCGGGAACCGGTCACGCCCAGAGTCTTTGCGACATCGTTAAGATAATCGAGCTCTTCGCAGCTTACCTCATAGTCTTTCGAAAGTCCTTCATGTGTCTCATACATCTTGCGGCCGACAGTGTCATAATCGCCGGCGTTCAGAGCCTCGCAGACATCGAGCACGCGCTGCTTCTCCTCAATCACGAATTTGGCGCGGAAATAATCCTCGGCCGTGATGTCACCCTTGATGCCGTTGAGAGCCTCCATAGTGGCGTCACGCAAGGTCTCGATGCCAAGGCGTTTGGCAACACGCTCGCAGCTTTCGCGACGTTTGTTGTAGGGAGAATCCTTCAGCTCATGTTTCACGCGGGAATCCACGAGCACGAGCTTGTAGCCCTCGGGATTGAAGGGGAAATATTCATATTCCATCGAACGGCAGTCGAGACGCATCAGATTCCCTTTGCGGCCGAATACGGATGCGAACTGGTCCATGATGCCGCAGTTCACTCCGCAATAATTGTGCTCGGTGCTCTGGCCTATCTTGGCGAGTTCGAATTTGTCGATGCTGTTGTTGTTGAACATGTCGTTGAGGGCGAATGCGAAACACGACTCAAGAGCGGCCGACGACGACAGGCCTGCGCCTAAGGGCACATTGCCGGCGAACACTGCGTCGAAGCCTTTCACTTCGCCGCCGCGTTTGATGATCTCGCGGCATATACCGAAGATATAGCGTGCCCAGCTCTGCTTAGGAGCATCCTCCTCTTTCAGCCCGAACTCTGCGTATTCGTCTATATCTATCGAGAACACCCTTACTTTCTCAAGTCCGTTGGGCTTGATCTCGGCCATTATTACCTTGTCGATGGCGCCGGGGAAAACGAATCCGCCGTTATAATCGGTATGCTCGCCTATGAGATTGATACGTCCGGCAGATGCATAGAGTATACCTGCCTCTCCAAACCTTTCCTTGAAGGTTTTCTGGATTTTTGTCTTCATGGATTCCATGTAGATGCTGATTTTAAGTTGTTAAGTGTTAAGTTATTTACCTGTAAATTATTTCACCGGAATTGTGATTTTCGCTCCTTTCAGACCTTTGGCCTTGGCCTCGAGCGTAATCGTCCCTTTCGTGGCGTCGGCCTGCACGATGGCAGTGGCCGCACCGCTGAAAAGATCGGTGGCGGGAAGATGGAAGAGACGCAGGCTCGTCGGGTCGCCGTTGGCGGCGGCGCGGAATTTGCCGGCACCTTTCACTGCGAATTTAACCTCGCGGCTGTCGGTCGGCACAATATTGCCGTTCTTGTCGGCGGCCTGAACTGTGATATACACCAGATCATCGCCGTCGGCATTCAGTGCTTCGCGGTTGGCGCTGAGCACAAGATGGTCGGCTTTACCGGCCGTGCGCACTATCTTCTCCTCCGCAGGTTTCCCTTCGGCGTCATAAGCCACTACCTTCACCTCTCCCGGCTCATATACGGCATCGTCCCATATCAGGCGATAACGGTCCATGGCCTTGCGGTCCTGCACGCGGTCGTCGTTCCATGCTTTGTTGCGCTCATAGAAGGGAAGCGAATGGCGTTTGCTGTAATCCAGAGGCTCGGCAGCCGCTTTGCTCTTTTTGCCGTAGGATTTGCCGTTGATGAAGAGCTCGGCTGTCGGATAAGAGGTATAGGCCACAACCGGCGTCACCTTCCCTTCGCGGCCTGACCAGTTCCAGTGGGGAAGCACATGGAGCGTCGGGCTCTCGCTGTTCCATTGCGAGCGATATAGATAGTACCTGTCTTTGGGAAGCGAAGCGAGGTCGATGATACCGAACACACTCGAATGGCTCGGCCATGCGTCTGTGTCGTAGGGGGATGGCTCGCCGAGGTAATCGAAGCCTGTCCATACGAACTGGCCTATCATCCAGGGATAATCGTCATCCATCGAGAAATCGATGTCGGGAATGTTCGACCATGAGCAGAACTCCGTGTCATATCCCGACGATTGGTTCCCTTCATGTTTCTTGTCGGCGGCAAGTTCCATCGGGAACGTATAGACACCCCGCGATGAAACCGTCGATGCTGTCTCGGTGCCTAAGATGAGCCGCTGGGGAAGTATCTCGTAGGCCTGAGTGTAATATTGCGGCTTGTAGTTGAAGCCGGGGATATCGAGCGTGGCGGCGAAGCCGTTGTCGATCACTGCCCCGTATTGGTCCATGCCGCAGGTCACGGGACGCGTCGGATCCAGACGGTGGCAGATATCCTGGAGCATCACGAGCTCGCTCACTCCGTCGGGTCCCCACTGACTCGGAACCTCGTTGCCGACCGACCACATCACCACCGAAGCGTTGTTGCGGTAATGACGCAGCATGTTCTCCATATCCTTCTCGGCCCATTTGCCGAATATCGAACCGTAGCCGTTCTCGCTCTTCGGGCGAAAACCCCAGTCGTCGAAAGGTTCCACCATCAGCATCATGCCCATCTGGTCGCAAAGTTCCACGAGCTCGGGTGCGGGCATGTTGTGCGAGGTGCGGATGGCGTTGGCTCCCATCTCTTTCAGCATCTCTATCTGATGAGCCAGTGCCGCTCTGTTCACGGCCGCTCCGAGCGGGCCGAGGTCATGATGCATGCAGACTCCTTTGAATTTGGTATATTCGCCATTGAGGAAGAAGCCTTTTTCAGGTATATAGTCGAGCGAACGGATACCGAACCGCGTGGTGTAGCGATCTGTCTCGCGACCGTCGATGCTCAGCGTGGTCCGGGCTTCATAGAGCCAGGGGGTATCGGTCGACCAGCGGCGGGGATTCTCCACTAAGAAATCCTGCACGAAGGGCTGACCCTGGGCGTGATACATCGAGTTGTTCGTAGCAACCGTCTTGCCGTCGGGATCCACGATATCGGTCTTAACCATTATCTTCTCACCCTTCTTCGCGCCGGCTATCTCGGTGCTCAGCCGCACTGATGCCTCGCCGGCCGAAACATACGGCGTCGTCACATAGGTCCCCCATGTCGGAACATGCACCGGCGATGTCTTCACAAGCCGGACATTCCTGTAGAGGCCTGCCCCGGGATACCAGCGGCTCGATTTCTCTTTGTTCTCGAGCGACACCTCCACGGTATTCTCCCCCGGAACGAGTACCCCTGCCGGCACGTTTATATAAAACGAATTGTAGCCATAAGCCCAATTCCCTATCTTCTTGCCGTTCACCGTCACCTGCGGATTCGACATGGCGCCGTCGAATTCAAACGTAAAAACGCTCCCCGCGGTGTCGGGCACTTCTATAGTGGTCCGATAATATCCTTTCCCGACATAGGGGAGTCCGCCGGTACGGCCCGTTTTCCATGTGGCCTCCGTCTCGCCGTTCTGTTCCACCGTCACTTTCTGGAGGTCGTTCGAACGGTCAAACGGCCCGTAGATAGCCCAGTCATGGGGTATCGTCACCGTTTCCCATTTCCCGCCATCGCGGGAGAAATCCCACTGCTTCAGTTCCGTTGCAGTGCGCTGGGCCGAAAGCGCGGCGGCCGCAGCAAACATCGATACTACTATTATATTCCTCATATACGGGTTAAAAAATTCTTTTCTATCTAAGACTCTGTTGCTAAAATTTACATCTCTACAAATATAGCATTTATTGAAACAAAAAGCAAACCCTTGCACTTTTCAGTTGCAATGATTTGCTTTTTTTAATACATCGGCTCGAATTTCCTTTCCTGCCGTAGTCCCATTCAGGCAATCCCCGCGATACTACGTATCTTCTCCGGCCCGTAATATTGACGGATATTGGATATATCCATCTCCGTGGCTGTCCGGATGAAACTATCGAAACTCTTCAGAAGATCGGCCAAGGCCGTCATGGAGTTTTCAGTCTGCTGACTGTAGAGCGTGCCGCTCACCGACCCGTTCTCAAGCTTCCCCTGCAGCGCACCGTTCACGCCCGATATATCCTCCATCATCTTCATCTGTATGTTCAGGAGCTCGGTGATGCCATGATTCGCCGAATTCGAATTCACCTGCTGAGGCAACGGCATCCCCGCCTTAGGCCTATACACAATGATGCCGTTGAACCGGCTCCATTCCTCGGCGATGTCGTTGATGTCGCTCCCTTCTGGCAGCGACCCTTCGGGAAAGAGCAGAACGCCTTTCGCCGAAGCACGCAATATCCAGTCATACATCGATATCAGCCGGTTGGTGAATTTCTGCTGGTCGATTATATCGCTCACGAATGAATGTATCTCGCCGTCGATAAAGGGATAGGCTTTGAAAACATACGGATGGCCCCCATGGCTGTAGGGCGAACGGCGCCGACAGAGCACCTCCCCGCCCGGCGCCAGGAATTTGCATTCCCACTCCTCCTCGACTCTCCATTCGCGCCTTATCCCCTCCCCTTCGGGCAATTCACTTCCCGCCTCTACCGTGAAATAGCGGCCTGCGGCAAGATCATGGCAATGATAACACTGGCAGTATGTCTTGCGCCATACTTCCCACACCCTGCACTTTCTCCCCTCTCCGGCGCCGGCATAGATCGAGGCGAGGAAATCGATATCCTCACCGCTCCGGGCGAATTCGGCGCACAAAGCCCGGAAATCCATATCATGGATCTCGCCCGCAAGGTCGCAGTCCTGATGCCGGAAATCACGCGATTCCATATCCGTGAAAAACTTGTCGGGCTGAACGAAATCCGTCCAGCAATCCGTCCGGCCGCATTTCCTGCCATACCATTTGCGATGCACGGCCAGCCCGCTTATCAGAAACTCCTCCATCGTGCGTGCATAGACCTCCTCCATGCGGTTCAGGTCCATATTATAATCCAGAAGCTTCTGCATCATTGCGGCCTCGCCGCTCTCCGCCATATCCCGCGCCGCACACCGCGGCGTCTCCCAGCGATTGCGGAAAACGCCCAGCACATTCCTCACCAGCCGCCGTATCAGATTGTTCTTCAGCGGCACATTCCCCTGACTCCGGATATAGTCCTCCTCACGCATCCGCGTGCCCTCCACAGGAATCATATCGCCCCACTGGTCGCCATATGTAAAACGCTTGTTCCGCTCCCTGTCGCGCCGGAAACCGGCCATCCCCTCCCAGCAGTCCATTGCCCGTCGCAGAAGCTCCTCATCTCTCTCGATCTCTCTGATATTCTCTCTCATAATTCAAAATCCAAAATTCAACATTCAAAATTATCTCCATTTTCTTTTCCGTGATGTTATATTCATTGAATTTGATTAACTTTGTAATTCCGGTTTTTTGCGCCGTCCAAACGGAGCGTAACCCCGGCTAATCGAAATTTATTATGGCTGAATTGTCAGATAAAGAAATAAAACAGGACGAAGCCCTTGCATGCGCCCCCGGCGTCACGCCTGATGTCCTTACCGTCGACTCCGTCATCAAAATGGTGCCCGCTCTCAAAAACCACCGGCATTTCGTCGAGCGTGTGCTGCATAGTCTCATGATCGATGAAGTCAACGCAGTCCACCGCCGTCACTGCCATGCCACCGGAGTCGAATTCGCGCGGCTCCTCGTGGAGGAGGAATTCAGGTTCAGACTCCGCGTCGACAATGAGGATGTGCTCGACCGTTTCCCTGTCGACCCTTTCATCACTGTCAGCAACCACCCCTTCGGAGGCATGGACGGAATCATTCTCATCCATCTTGTAGGCAAACACCGCCCCGATTATCAGGTAATGGTCAACATGTTCCTCAACAACATCTCGGCCATGCGGCCCGTCTTCATAGCCGTCGATCCCATCAAGACCGACGACCCCGAAAAGAAAGCGGTGACGATGCAGGGCATACGCCGCGCGATAGCTCATGTGCGCGGTGGCCATCCCCTCGGTTTCTTCCCCGCCGGCGCCGTCTCGAAAGTGGACCGCACCCTCCATATCAGCGATCGTCTGTGGCAACCCACCATCACCCGGCTCATCATGCAGCTCAAGGTGCCGGTGATTCCCATTTATTTCCACGGCCATAACTCCGCATTCTTCAACATTCTCGGGCTCATCGACTGGCGTTTGCGCAGCGCGCGCCTTCCCCGCGAGCTCTTCAAGATGCGCAACTCCGAAGTCCACGTCTCCATCGGCGAACCCATCTCCGTAGCCGAGCAATCCGCCTACACCGACCCCGACGCCCTCGGCCGCTTCCTCCGCGAACGCACCTATGCCCTCGCCTCCCTCCCCTGATCCCTCCCCTCGATCTCCCTCCTGTTTCTACTGCTCTCCTGTCTCTCCTCATTGTTCTCCTTCCTCTCCTCATTGTTCTCCTTCCTCTCCTCATTGTTCTCCTTCCTCTCCTCCCGTGCGCAGCCGGTTGCGTGAAGGAACTTTAGTTCCCCTTGAGCAAAAAAATCATGCCAATGCCAACTCCAACTCTTTCCCGGGAAATCCCCGAAGACATAGCGAAAGCCAAACAGCGCTTCTCGATCATAGGCAACGCCCCGGCCCTCCTCCGGGCGATTGCCCGCGCCATCAAAGTGGCCCCCATCGACCTCTCCGTCCTCGTAACAGGAGAAAGCGGCGCCGGCAAGGAGTTCTTTCCGAAGATCATCCACCAGTTCGGCGCCCGCAAGCACAAAAAATATATCGCCGTAAACTGCGGCGCAATCCCCGAAGGCACTATCGACAGCGAACTCTTCGGACATGAGAAAGGCTCCTTTACCGGCGCCATCTCTGCCCGCAAGGGATATTTCGAAGAAGCCGACGGCGGAACCATCTTCCTCGATGAGGTTGCCGAACTCCCGCTCACAACTCAGGCCCGCCTCCTGAGGGTGCTCGAAACCGGCGAATTCCTCAAGGTCGGATCCTCCACCGTCCAGAAAACCGACATCCGCATTGTGGCCGCCACCAACGTCGACCTCCTCAAAGCCGTCGAAAAAGGGAAATTCCGCGAAGACCTCTACTATCGTCTCTCCACCATCCGCATCGACGTCCCAAACCTCCACGACCGCGGCGACGACATAAAACTCCTCGCCCGCAAATTCGCAGCCGATTTCTCCGAGAAATACATGACGGCTCCCATCTCTTTCTCCGACGAAGCGCTCCGGGCGATGCTCGTATACCGCTGGCCGGGAAATGTGCGCCAGCTCAAGAATTTCGTCGAGCAGTTCGCCCTCTTCGAGGCCGGCTCCGAGATCTCCCGTCAGGAGGTCATCGAAGCCCTGCCCCTCGACCGCTCCTCGATCTCGACACCCGCTCCAACCCGCAAGAACGCCGACTACGAAGCCGAGCGCGAAATGCTCTGGCAGCTCATCCTCGGCATGAAAGCCGAAATCGCAGAGCTCAGGGGCGCCGTCGTGGCAACTGCCCCCGCCTCCCCCGTGCCTGCCTCGCCGATGCAATCCTCCTCGAAATCGCTTATCAAATATCCGGTAGAAGATCTCCTCGCCCCATCCCTCGAAGACTCCGAGAAATTCGCCATCGCAGCCGCCCTCGAACGCAACGGCTCCGATAAAAAAGCCGCCGCCGAAGAACTCGGCATCTCCCTCCGCACCCTCTACCGCAAAATCAAAGAGCTCGGCCTCGAACAATAAAATGAAAAAAAATCTTATAATTCTTCTCGCAATCCTGCCGACCCTGCTCCTTGCCGGTTGCATTCCCAGCTTCCGCTTCAACGGCTCGGCGATAAACTATGATGTCTATAAGACCATCAACGTCTCCGAATTTCCGATCCGGGCCGCCCTCGTCTATCCGCCGCTCCAGCAGACCTTCGAGAACGAGCTCCTCAACTATATCTCCCGCAACACCAAACTTCAGGAAATAGACGGTCCTGCCGACATTGAGCTTTCCGGCGAAATCACCGGTTACTCCCTCTCCCCGCAGGCCGTGGGCACCGATGCCTACGCCACCGAGACACGCCTCACGATCACCGTCCGCGTAAAATATGTCGACAACAAAAACCCCGCCAACAACACCGACCAGACATTCTCCGCATACCGCCAGTTCTCCTCATCGCTGATGCTCACCGATGTTCAGGATGACCTCTGCGACCAGATATCCAAAGAACTCGTAACCCTCATCTTCAACGCCACCCTCGGCAACTGGTAGCCCCGGGTGCGTGAAAGCACTTTAGTGCGCCCAAAACTAAAAAAGCTATGTCCCGCCCATATTTCATCATCCCCGACATCGAGCGCTTCCCG
>URNY01000003.1 GCA_900549375.1 uncultured Bacteroidales bacterium
GCCGACATTCGCGTGGAATGCGACGTGTGTCATGGCAAACGGTTCAAACAAGAGGTTCTCGATGTGGAATATCGAGGAAAGAACATTTACGATTTCCTCGAGATGACCGTGAATCAGGCCATAGACTTTCTGTCGGAGACCGGCGGGGCTCAGGAGAAAAGAATCATCAAGAGGCTAAAACCTCTTCAGGATGTCGGACTCGGTTACATAAGACTGGGTCAATCCTCCTCCACCCTCTCCGGAGGCGAGAACCAGCGCGTAAAACTCGCCTATTATATGAGCCTTGAATCTCAGGAGAGCACTCTGTTCATTTTCGATGAGCCTACCACCGGACTTCATTTCCACGACATATCCACGCTTCTGAAATCCCTCAACAGGCTAATAGAAAAGGGGCATTCGGTGTTGATAATAGAGCATAATATGGATGTGATCAAAAGCGCCGACTGGGTTATCGACATAGGTCCCGAAGGGGGCGAGGCAGGAGGCCGCGTCGTGGCCGAAGGGACGCCTGAACAGATAGCTGCCTGCAAGGAATCATACACCGGACGTTTCCTCGAATTATAATTTAATTATGAGAATATTATTGTATGCGGCTATTTCAGCCATGATAATCTTGTCGGTAATCTCTTGCGCCGACAAAAAAGACAACAGCAAGCGGGAGCAGACTCGAGACTTGTTTCAGAAAAGCGCCACTTTAGCCCGCAAATATATCGACAGTATCTCCTCAGCAAAAGATACGGCAAGTTTGCTCGCTCTCTCCGAGCGATACGACAAAGAATTGACGCGCCTCAACTATGAATATCCGGCGGGAACCGACACGGAAATGACCGAAGGGGAAAACGACACACTGACTTCGCTCATCGTCAGGTTTATCAACCTGAAAGATTCATTGCTGAAGGCCTACGCTAAAACAGAACCTGTCGACTCTTTGCCGACCGACTCAGTCACTGACGCAATACCTGCATCTCACACCGGCGGCAGTCAAAAGCCAGTCTGAACCGATGCTTGCCCGACGATATATACAGAGGTTCCCTGACACCGTTTGTCTTGGAGCCTCTGTTTTGTTTAAGACATAATCCAAGCTCGCGACGAAGACAATAACGGGTCGTCATCACAACATTGTCATCCGGACGACATGCGCCTGTCTCCATGGCCCGCTCAATTTCCGACACTCCATGATCGCGATAGAATTTCTCGGCAAGTCGGTTGGCGATGTTCTCTTCGGGCAATGCGATGTTGCTCATAAACGGATATGACTTATCCTCTTCCATGCGCTTCCCGTATCTATATGTTGCCTCGTTTGCTTTATCGAGCAAATCCGTCAGTTCTCTCCTTGCGGATGTGAGTGTAGAAGCCGGTATGAAAACCGATTTGTCAAGATGATTGATAAATTCCCCGAGCTTATAGATGGTGTTGCCAAGTTTCCCCAGATATTTTTCCGGCTCCATCGGTTTATTTGCCGGTTCCGGAGAATATTCCAATGGAACCCTTACTTTCAATCCACGTTCATCGACAGCACTCACTCCCGTATTGTCAACAGTCATATCAATGCGGATTCGACGCGATGCCGTCGGTTTTTCGAGCTCAGCCTGCCATTTGCGGTCGAACGTACGATAAATACGGGCATTTTCAGGCAAGGTAAACGGTCGGGCGCCTATAATCCGACCTTTCTCTATTCTATTCACCCTTATACCTTCATAATCACCATTCCTGTTTAGAAAACTTATGCCGTCGCCATTGTTGAGATCCTTCAAATCATTAATCGGCTCACCCATTGATTTCGGAGTGAAGATGGATGCCATTTTCCTGTTGTCGCGACCGGGCAGGAAATATTCAGTGAATCCGCGGTTGAAACTTTTCACCGGGTCAGGAACGAATGAAATCTCACTTGTTCCGACAGAAGCCCTGCAATATTTATCGGGATTGGATTCTATAATATCATCGAGACGTCTGCGATAATAGGCTGTAATGTTTTTTACATAGGAAGCATCCTTGAGTCTTCCCTCTATCTTGAATGAAGACGCGCCTGCCTCAACAAGATCGCCGAGACATGCCGACGCATTGAAATCTCTCAGAGAAAGAAGATACCTGTTCCTTTGGAGCACACGGCCCGCAGCGTCCTCAAGGTTATAGGGCAAGCGGCACATCTGGGCGCATTCTCCGCGGTTGGCGCTTCGGCCCGTGCTCACGAAACTCGCCCTGCACCGGCCCGAATAGCTCACGCATAAGGCGCCATGCACGAAGCATTCCACAGGAATGCTGACTGCCGAAGATATTGCATTTATCTCTTCGAGAGAAAGCTCCCGGGCAAGCACAAGCTGAGAAAAGCCGGCGGCTTCAAGAAACTTTGCCTTTTCGGGCGTACGGATATCGCACTGTGTGCTCGCATGCAGTTCGATCGGGGGAATATTCATCCGCAGAATCCCCATGTCCTGCACGATCAGTGCGTCAACTCCCGCCTCATACAGACTGCGGATAAGTTTCTCTACCTTCCCGATCTCGTCATCGTAAACCAGCGTATTGACTGTGACATAAACCTTAGCCCTGAAAAGATGGGCAAATGCGGCAACTTCGGCAATATCTTCCACAGAATTCGCCGCATTCTTGCGTGCGCCATGGCTCAAAGCTCCCATATAAACGGCGTCCGCACCATGCAATATGGCTTCCTTGGCCACATGTTTATCGGCGGCCGGAGCGAGCAATTCAAGTTTCCTCAATCCCTTTGCTCTCATTTTTTGAACATTCTGTCCATATTACGTTTATCTTCGCGTTCACGTATGGACTGACGTTTGTCATACTGTTTCTTACCTCGTCCGATGCCGATCTGCATTTTTGCCAGACCGCGGTCGTTGATGAAAACCCTCATCGGCACAATCGTGAAACCGGCGTCTTCCGACTGTTTGGCAATCTTCGCTATCTCTTTCTTGTTGAGAAGCAACTTGCGGTCGCGACGCGCCACATGGTTATTATACGACCCATAGAAATATTCCGAAATATTCATCCCTTTCACCCATACCTCTCCGCGTTCTACAACGCAATAGGTATCTGTCAGCGACGCTTTCCCGTCGCGAATGGATTTTATTTCGGTTCCGGTCAGAACAATTCCCGCTACATACGTATCGGAAATCTCATAATCGAATCTTGCTTTCTTATTCTTTATATTTACCTGTTCCGCTTTCATAATACTTTCTTTATGCCCGTCTGATCAATCATGTTCCCGGCATAAACTCACTGAGCAGCCAGTTCCATAATAACGGAGCTCCAATTATAAGGAAGGATAAAGTTCCGCCTACGCGGATCTCGAGTTCTTTAT
Source organism: uncultured Bacteroidales bacterium (assembly GCA_900549375.1). Classification (GTDB taxonomy): domain Bacteria; phylum Bacteroidota; class Bacteroidia; order Bacteroidales; family Muribaculaceae; genus Lepagella. Next base: position 3,314 of record URNY01000003.1, read on the forward strand.
CTACTCTGAATAATTTAACGCCTTTGAATACTATATATATTGTCCACAACGGTAAAAAAACAAGAACCGGGCCAAGAAGCGGAAAAACCCGGTATATTATGTAAAAAAGTGCGAGCGTCGAGATACTGAGCATCACGAATTCCTTGCCGAAGGGTTTCTGGAGCATCTGCGATTCCTTTGATGGCAGAAGAATATTGCCACAGAGCAACACGCTGAAATATCCGAAGAAAAAGGTGATGAATGTCACAATCGCAGGCACAAGCAAGGATGTCGGCGTAAGATTCACATCATAAAATAGAGCAGTGAATTCCGATAACGAAGCGATCGCCACCAGCGGATAGAAACAGGCCGACGCCACTGCCTCCGGCTTGAAGCGGCCGCGTTTCAGCGCTTTCCATCCCTCAACGGGAGTCGCGAGAATTTTAAGCAATAGAGCTATGCTGAACGACTTCCCGTTCCCCGTCTCGCCGTTCCAGGATTCTGCCTCATTCTCCATCTCTTTCAGAACGCTCGCATCTCTCGGAGCGGCAGCCGATTCATTCATAGTGGCTTCATCAGACTCCTCGAGCGAATAAAGTGTATCGGTTTCGGCATCGTTCTCCGAGCTGCGGCGGTCGGAATAATCATCATTTATATCGTCTTCGATAGAGTAAAGATTATCATTCATATAAGGTTATAGAGCAAATATGGTTATCCGGTTTATAAAAGAAAGAAGCGGCTGCCTTATAAAGGAAGTCATAGTCCTGTGCTGGAATCACACCGCCGGCCGTTACCAGGATATCCTCGCGGCCGAGCTTCTTGAGCTCCTCGATCACCTGAGGAATCAAAGTCTTGTGGCCTGCTGCGAGAGAGGATACACCGAGGATGTGGACATCGTTCTCCACAGCCTGACGAGCAGCTTCGGCAGGGGTCTGGAACAACGGTCCCATATCTACGTCGAAACCACAGTCGGCATAACCTGTAGCCACAACTTTGGCACCACGGTCATGGCCGTCCTGGCCCATCTTGGCAATCATGATACGCGGCTGACGACCTTCGCGTTTTGCGAAGTCTTCAACTGCCTTGCGGGCTTCCTCGAATTCGGGATCACCCTTCTCTTCGTTAGAATACACTCCGGAAATTGTTTTGATTACTGCCTTATAACGTCCGACAACAGCCTCGCACGCGTCGGAAATCTCGCCGAGCGAAGCCCTGAGACCGGCAGCCTTTACTGCGAGGTCGAGAAGATTGCCCTTCGAGGGATCCTTCACGGCTTCTGTAATCTTGGCGAGAGCCTCTTTCACAGCGGCCTCGTCGCGGTTCTTTCTTAGCTCTTCAAGACGTGCGCACTGCTCCTTGCGGACCTCAGTGTTGTCCACTTCGAGGATATCGATCGGATCTTCATGATCCAGACGATATTTGTTGATACCGACGATTGTCTGCTTGCCGGAATCTATGTGAGCCTGAGTGCGGGCTGCAGCCTCCTCGATTCTCAGTTTGGGAAGACCTGTCTCGATAGCTTTCGCCATGCCGCCGAGCTTCTCGATTTCCTGAATGTGCTCCCATGCGCGGTGTGCGATCTCGTTGGTGAGCGACTCGACATAGTAGCTGCCGCCCCAGGGATCAACCTGTTTGGTGACATAGGTCTCTTCCTGGATGTAGATCTGAGTATTGCGTGCGATACGCGCGGAGAAGTCGGTAGGCAGTGCGATAGCCTCGTCAAGAGCGTTGGTATGAAGAGATTGTGTGTGGCCGAGCACAGCACCCATGGCCTCCACGCAGGTACGCCCGACGTTGTTGAAAGGATCCTGCTCTGTAAGCGACCAACCGGATGTCTGGCAGTGCGTGCGGAGAGCGAGTGATTTCGGATTCTTCGGGTTGAACTGCTTCACGATCTTTGCCCAGAGCATACGTGCGGCTCGCATCTTGGCGATTTCCATGAAATAATTCATCGAAATACCCCAGAAGAAAGAAAGACGCGGAGCGAACGAGTCGATATCCATGCCTGCGTTGACACCGGCACGAAGATACTCAAGACCGTCAGCAAGGGTATATGCCAGCTCGATGTCGGCGGTTGCGCCTGCCTCCTGCATGTGGTAGCCGGAGATGGAGATCGAGTTGAACTTAGGCATGTTCTTCGATGTATATTCGAAGATATCGGCGATAATCTTCATCGAGAATGCCGGCGGATAAATATAGGTGTTGCGCACCATGAACTCTTTGAGGATGTCGTTCTGGATTGTTCCGGCCATCTCTTCGAGCTTGGCTCCCTGCTCCAGACCTGCGTTGATATAGAATGCAAGCACCGGAAGCACAGCGCCGTTCATGGTCATAGAAACGGACATCTTGTTCAATGGAATTCCGTCGAAAAGCACCTTCATATCCTCGAGTGAGCAGATCGAAACGCCTGCTTTACCCACATCGCCGACAACACGCTCGTGGTCTGCGTCATATCCGCGGTGGGTCGGAAGGTCGAATGCCACAGAGAGTCCTTTCTGACCGGAAGCGAGGTTGCGGCGATAGAAAGCGTTAGACTCGGCTGCCGTGGAGAATCCGGCATACTGACGGATTGTCCAGGGGCGAAGAGGATACATCGCGCTGTACGGGCCACGAAGGAAAGGAGGAATACCGGATACGAAATCGAGATGCTCCATCCCCTCGAGATCCTCTTGGGTATAAACCGGTTTTACCGGAATAAGCTCGGCCGTCATCCATTCTTCGCCGGATACAGCCTTGCGGCTCGCGGGAGCCGTTATCTTGGTAATATCTATTTCTTTAAAATTTGGTCTCATGATCATTTGAGGAGTTTAGCGTTAAATCCGATTAGCGTGTCGAGCACATTTACTCTGACATGGATAAAATTCTCTATACCCTGTGCCTTGAGGTCGTCCATGCATGCAGGAGCGCCGGCAACCACGAATAATGCGCGGTCGGCAAGTTCCTTGTATGCCTCGGGAGCGAAATCTGCATATTCGTCGTCGCTCGAGCAGAGAACCACTACATCAGCGCCCTTCTCGATAGCGGCGTCTACACCCTCTTTGACACTGTTGAAACCTATATTGTCGATAATCTCATATCCTGCGCAACCGAAGAAGTTGGAGGAGAACTGGGCGCGTGCGAGACGCATTGCCAGATTACCGATTGTGAGCATGAACACTTTCGGACGATGCGATGAGCGTTCAGTGTCGAGACGAAGCTGCTCGAACTGGCTTGCGGCGCGGTCGAAGTTGAGCCATTCTACGGCGCCGTCCTTAGCTTCCCCGTCATGGCAACCGCACTTGCAGCAGCATGTATCCGAAACTTTGTCGAGAGCTTTCTCGTTGAAATTAGGATACTGGTTGGTGCCGAGAAGTATCTCTTTACGACGGGCCACGTCAAGATGACGTTTCACACCCGATTCATTGACTTTTGCCTGAATCTCCCCTTTCTTGAGCATAGCCTCGAAGCCGCCGTTATCCTCGATCTCGTTGAATACTTTCCATGCCTGATCGGCAATCGAAGCGGTTAGCGTCTCGATATAGTAGGAACCGCCAGCGGGGTCGACAACTTTGTTGAGATGGGACTCCTCGCGGAGAAGAACCTGCTGGTTGCGGGCTATTCTTTCGCTGAACTCATCGGGACATTTGTAGCACAGATCGAACGGGAGTGTCTCGAGAGAATCAACTCCCGCGAGCGCTGCACTCATAGTCTCTGTCATGGAGCGCAGGAGATTCACATGCGAATCGTAGAGTGTCTGGTTGAATTTGCTTGTAATCGCATGTACCCACATCTTGCACTCATCTTCGGCAACGCCATAGGCTTTCACAATCTCAGCCCAGAGCATTCTGCCTGCGCGGAATTTCGCGAGCTCCATGAAATAATTGGAGGAGATGCCCATATTGAACTTGATGCGTCCGGCAACTTCAGCGGCGGAGATGCCCTCTTCTGTCAGAAGCGTGAGCCATTCGGCACCCCATGCCAGAGCATATCCGAGCTCCTGGATGATAAACGCGCCTGCATTGTTGAACAGGAAGCTGTCAACAGCGAAGCAACGCAAACCCTTCACATCTTTCACTGCCTCATAGAGAGCTTTGCCCTCTTTTGCAGCGTCTTTCGGGAAAGGAAGTCCGTGTTTGAGCAGACGGCGGAAGGGATTATAGTCGATAGAGCCGCGGAAATCATTCTCAGCTCCGGCTTCACGGATAAGCTTCACAAGAGCCTCGGCAGTCTCGACTGCTTTTCCCGGACAGCATGTGATGTTTACCTCTACTTTTTTCAGATCGATACCATTGAGGATTTCTCCAAGCGAAGCGGCATTGAGCTCGCCCTTGAGGGAGATACCTATTGATTCAGCGCCTTTGTCGAGGATGTGGCGGGCATGTGCGTTCATCGCGGCAGTAGCCCCCTGAGCCTCCTGACGAATCAGCCAGTCGTTGTTATTACGCGTGCCCCTGACATAGGGATATTCGCCGGGAAGCGTTCCGATGGTCGGAAGATTCTCGATGTCCTCTTTCCTATAGAAAGGCTGAACATTGAATCCTTCATTAGTGCGCCAGACAAGTTTCTTGTCGAAATCCGCACCCTTCAGGTCGGCGGTTATCTTGGCCTTCCATTCTTCAGTGGAGACCGGAGAAAACGCGTCGAAAAGAGTTTCTTTTTTCTCTGCCATTGCAAATAGCTTTTGTTTATGATATAGATTGGTTCAAATTATATTCTATTACTTGTGTCTCATGGATTCAACGCAAGTCATGGATATTGCGGTAAGGTCCGTTTCGCAAAATTAAACAATATTTGACGAATTCAAAACTTAAAACATCAAATTTCGTTAAAAAAGCGCATTAGCCGATAAGTTCCTTATCATTGCAACGCAACACGCGAGCCGGGAAATCTTCCACCATCTGCATGTTGTGCGTGGCCATAATGATTGTGTTGCCCTCTTCGGCCAGCCGATGTAGAAGGCTCACTATCTGATAACCTGTCTGTGGGTCGAGATTTCCCGTAGGCTCGTCGGCAAGAATAAGGCGTGGTTTGTTGAGGAGTGCTCTGGCTATAACTATACGTTGCTGTTCGCCGCCACTCAACTCATGGGGCATCTTATAGCTTTTGTTCTCCATACCGACATCCTTGAGGACTTCGGCGATTCTATCCTCTATTTCACGCTTATCTTTCCAGCCCGTTGCCTCAAGAACGAAGCGCAGGTTGGCCATGGCTGAACGATCCTGCAGAAGCTGGAAATCCTGAAACACGATGCCTATACTGCGTCTGAGATAGGGTATCTGACGCTTTTTGAGAGTCAGAAGGTCATAACCGAGGACTTCTGCTTTCTCGCCTCCCGGAATCGGCACATCTGCATACATGGTCTTCAGAAGTGAACTTTTGCCGCTCCCCACTCTGCCGACAAGATAACAGAACTCCCCTTCTGAAACCCGAAACGTCACATCCTTCATCACCAGACGATCTGCCCTTTCTATCTCGACTTTTTTATAATCAACTATAATACCCATTATGATAAACCATTATTATTGAAAAATATGACGGAACACTTCTTCCACCTTCCCTACTTCGACAATACGGATATTGAAATTATCCTTTACCCCTTTCAGATTGCCGCGGGGAATGAAAATGCTTTCAAATCCGAGTTTCTGCGCCTCGGCAACCCGCTGCTCGATGCGGGTGACCGTGCGGATCTCACCGGAAAGTCCGACTTCGCCGGCAAAACATATTTCGCGAGGCACCGCCACATCGAAATTCGAACTCATGATGGCCGCCACTACCGACATGTCGATCGCCGGGTCGGCAACTTTGAGCCCTCCGGCTATATTCAGGAACACATCTTTTTGCGACAGTTTGAATTTTGCCCGTTTCTCAAGCACGGCCAGCAACATGTTGAGCCGCCTTTGGTCGAATCCTGTCACTGACCTCTGAGGCGTCCCGTAGGCAGCCGACGAAACGAGTGCCTGGACCTCGACCATAAACGGTCGGATGCCCTCCATTGTCACACCGATTGCGATTCCGCTCATCGCCTCTTCCCTGTTTTCCGACAAAAGCATCTCCGAAGGATTCTTCACCTCCTTCAACCCTCTCTGCACCATCTCATAAATACCGATTTCGTTTGTTGAGCCGAACCGGTTCTTTATAGAGCGCAGTATTCGATATAGATATTGCCTGTCACCCTCGAACTGAAGAACGGTGTCTACTATATGCTCAAGAACCTTCGGACCTGCTATTGCTCCGTCTTTGTTGATATGACCCACAAGAATCACAGGAACGCCGGATTCTTTGGCATAACGGAGAAGAGACGCTGCGCATTCCCTCACTTGCGACACGCTTCCGGGGGCGGATTCGATGTCGGGAGAGGAGATAGTCTGGATTGAATCTACAACCACAAGCGCCGGCTTCACATTCTCAATCTGCGTAAAAATATTGTCGAGGTCGGTTTCGCAAAGTATGAACGTATCTTCAGAAACCTTTCCGAGGCGGTCGGCGCGTAATTTCAGTTGAGAGGCGCTCTCTTCGCCGGAAATATATAGAACACGACGATTGCGGATCGAAAGTATGTTCTGAAGCAGAAGCGTTGATTTGCCAATACCCGGCTCACCTCCTATAAGTGTGAGACTGCCGGAAACAAGACCGCCGCCAAGAACCCTGTTGAGCTCGCCCGAAGGCATCTTCATGCGCATTTCCTCCTTGACCTCGATCTCCGAGAGCCTAACAGGTTTCGTGCTTTTCACAAGACCAGTCTTTTTGGATTTGGCATTTTTCTGCGATACCTTTTCTTCGACAAAGGCATTCCATTCCCCGCACGACGGGCATTTGCCCAGCCATTTAGGTGATTCATAACCGCAATTGCTACAGAAAAAAACTGATTTAATTTTAGTTGTGGCCATTTAGACTCTGTCCCTTTACACTACAAAATTAACGATTTTTCAAATAATTAAAAAAATAATGCTCATCGTTTCAAAACATTTTATGCGTCAAATCATTTTAATAAGTGAGAACTCATATTAAATTATACTCTTTCCTAATGAGGCGATATTTGTTTCGCGCTTCATTTTTTGTGTTTTTATTCGCACAGTTGCGCACGAAAACCGAAAACATATAGTTTAATATGTTGATGGGAATTATTAATCTCATAATAACATGACTCTTTGGTTATTTTTGACCTCTAATTAATATTAATTAATGTTATGAAATTTCTTACTGACGAAAAACTTCTCATTGTCGGTGCGGCCGGCATGATTGGATCCAACATGGCCCAGACAGCCATCATGATGCACCTTACCCCGAACATCTGTCTCTACGACCCCTATGCAAAAGGTCTTGAAGGCGTTGCCGAGGAACTTCTCCAGTGCGGATTCGAGGATATGAACATCACATTCACCGATGACATCGAGAAAGCATTCACAGGTGCCAAATATATTGTATCTTCGGGCGGCGCTCCCCGTAAGGCAGGCATGACCCGCGAGGATCTGCTCAAAGGCAATGCTCAGATCGCCGAAGACTTCGGAAAGAACGTAAGAAAATATTGCCCCGATGTGAAACATATTGTGGTTATCTTCAATCCCGCCGACATAACGGGTTTGATCACTCTTCTCTACTCCGGCGTGAAACCCTCTTGCGTCACAACTCTCGCAGCTCTCGACAGCACGCGTCTGCGCAATGAGCTTGCAAAATATCTCGACATCGCGCCCGACCGCATTGTCAATGCCCGCACATACGGAGGCCACGGAGAGCAGATGGCTGTGTTCGCTTCCACAACCCGCATCGACGGCAAACCGCTCACCGAACTTATCGCAAGCGGCGTCATTCCCGAAGCTGAATGGGAAAAGATTCAGACCCGCGTGATCCAGGGCGGAAAGAACATCATCGATCTTCGCGGACGTTCATCGTTCCAGAGCCCGGCATATCTCTCGATCGAGATGATCGCCGCAGCTATGGGGGGTCCCGCCTTCAGATGGCCTGCCGGCGTTTATGTCAACGACAAGCGCTTCAAACATATTCTCATGGCCATGGAGACCACCATCACCAAAGATGGAGTTAGCTTCCGCCCGGTTGACGGCACACCCGAGGAAAATGCCGCTCTCGAAAAGAGTTACGAGCACCTCTGCGCTCTCCGCGACGAAGTAATTTCGCTCGGCATCATGCCTCCTATTTCCGAATGGGGCAAGCTCAATCCCTATCTCGAAGAAGAGACAAAATAAAATTGCAATCATATCATTACAAAGCGTCGGAGCCGTTTCGGTTCCGACGCTTTTTATGTTATATAACATGCGCCTCCATCAGTTGTTATGCGCCAATTTGTGCCGGATTAGTTAGGTAATATCGCGGAATAACGTTATATTTGCCTCATGATTCCCGCATCGGCCGATAAGGCCCTGCGGAAAGCTTATTTCTCATAGAATACAACCTTTTAAACAAATAACTTTAAATCATGAAGAAACACAATTTCTATGCCGGGCCCAGCATCCTGAGTCCCTACACAATTGAAAAAACAGCAGAGGCTATCCGCGACTTTTCCGACATGGGTCTCTCGATTCTTGAAATCTCCCACCGCAGCAAGCAGTTTCAGGCCGTAATGGATGAAGCCGTTGCCCTCACAAAAGAGCTTCTTCATCTTCCCGAAAACTATCACGTTCTGTTCCTCGGAGGAGGCGCAAGCATGCAGTTCTGCATGGTTCCTTTCAATCTGCTCAACAAAAAGGCCGCATATCTGAACACCGGCACATGGTCGACCAACGCCATCAAGGAAGCTCGCATCTTTGGCGAAGTAGATGTAGTTGCATCATCCGAGGACACCAAGTTCAACTATATCCCCAAGGATTTCACAATTCCTTCCGACGCCGACTATTTCCATTTCACATCCAACAACACAATCTACGGAACGGAAATCCGTCATGATTTCGATTCTCCCGTACCTGTTGTATGCGACATGTCGTCGGATATCTTCTCCCGTCAGTTCGATCCCGAGAAATACGCCGTTATCTATGCCGGAGCTCAGAAGAACCTTGCCCCTGCAGGCGTCACGATAGTTATCGTACGCGAAGATGTGCTCGGAAAGGTTAATCGCGAGATACCCACCATGCTCGATTATCGCACGCACATCAAGAAAGGCTCGATGTTCAACACTCCGCCTGTGCTCCCGATATATTCCGCTCTAATGACTCTGCGTTATTATAAAGAGATGGGTGGCGTCAAGGCTATGGAGAAGATCGACCTTGAAAAGGCAGCAATGCTCTATGATGAGATCGACCGCAACAAACTATTCGTCGGGACTGTCGCCGAAGAAGACCGCTCGATCATGAACGTTTGCTTCGTAATGAAACCGGACTATGCAGAACTTGAGAAAGATTTCATGGAATTCGCCACTTCAAAGGGTATCGTCGGAATCAAGGGTCACCGTTCGGTTGGCGGTTTCCGCGCATCGCTTTATAACGCACTTCCCCTTGACAGCGTAAAAGTGCTCGTCGAGGCAATGAAAGAGTTCGAAAGCAAACATTAATAAGAAACTATCCCGAAATGAAGATATTAGTATTTACAGAGAAACCTTTTGCACCCGCTGCCGTCAAAGCTATCGAGCAGACTGTCAATGCTTCCGGTAATGAACTTAAGCTCGTCGAGGGTGGCACACGCGAGGATTTCGTAGAGGCAATCACTGATGCCGACGCCCTTATCGTAAGAAGTGATAAAGTGGACCGTGCTCTTCTCGACCACGCCAAAAACCTCAAGGTGATTGTCCGCGCCGGTGCCGGATACGACAACATTGATCTCGATGCCGCATCCGACAAGAAGATATGCGTCATGAACACTCCCGGTCAGAACTCGAATGCCGTGGCAGAACTTGTGTTCGGAATGATTGTGATGATGTGCCGCAACCAGTATAACGGGAAATCCGGATCTGAGCTCAAGGGGAAATCCCTCGGAATCTATGCATACGGTCAGGTTGGCCGCAATGTGGCACGCATCGCCAAAGGCTTCGACATGAAAATAGAGGCTCTCGACAAATTCGTAGACGATGCTGTTATGGAAGCCGACGGCATCAAACCGTTGCACGACGTTAAGGAACTCTTCTCGTCCAACGACTTCGTTTCCCTCCACATCCCGGCAACAGCCGAGACAAAAAACTCCATCGGATATGATCTCGTGATGCTCATGCCGAAGAATGGCGTGCTTGTGAACACTGCAAGAAAAGAGGTTATCGACGAAGACGGTCTCATCAGGGCCCTTGAGGAGCGTCCCGACCTCCGCTATGTTTCCGACATCAAGCCTGACAAAGCTGAGGAATTTGAGAAAAAATTCGCATCCCGCGTTTTCTTCACTCCCAAAAAGATGGGCGCTCAGACAGCTGAAGCCAATTTCAATGCCGGCGTAGCCGCTGCCCAGCAGTCGATAGCATATCTCAAAGACGGTTTCAACAAGTATCAGGTAAACAGATTCTGACAGTTTTCTAATCGACAATAAAAAATGAGGTGTTTTTCTGAACACCTCATTTTTTATTGTCGATTCTCAAAAATCAAATCATTCCGCAAAATGCCTCATGACTATTTTAAAGAACAGAGACGCATAAACTCTTCGCGTAGACTGGGATCCTCGGCAAAACGACCATTATAATCAAAGGTCGTTGTAGCCGAATCCTGCTTCTCTACACCCCGCATTTTCATGCACAAGTGCTCGCCGGTGCAGCAAACTATCACGCCGTCGGTCGGCATCGCTTCGCTGAGAAGCTCACATACCTGTGAAGTGAGACGCTCCTGAACCTGAAGCCGACGCGCAAAGTTATCAACTATTCTCGCCAGCTTGGAGAGTCCGATCATCTTCCCTTTAGGAATATAGCCGATAGACACCTTCCCGAAAAACGGAAGAATGTGATGCTCGCACATGCTGTAAAACTCGATATCCTTCACAATCACCATCTGCGACCCGCTATGCTCGAAAATCGCCTGGCGGGCAATGGCAAGAGGGTCGGAACGGTAACCTGACGTTATATCGAGCAATGCTTTGGCGGCTCGCACAGGAGTCTTTTTTAACCCCTCGCGCTCCGGATCTTCACCTACAAGCCGGAGTATCGCCTCGTAATGAGCGGCGATCTCAGCTACTGTCTCTTCATTATGATTTTGGGTTCTTCCCATCTATCAAAATTATTTGATCACGACAATCTGGCTTCTCACCACCCGCATCTCAGATGCGAACTGTGGGAATGCCCGTTTCAGCTCGGCAAGCGCGCGGGAGGCCTCCTCGCTCGTACGGAAATTGCCTACACGCGTATACCAGTTAGGGGCACTCGAAAAGCTGTAGATCTGTCCTCTGTATTTAGGAAAGCGCGAAACTATCGCGCTGCCGCGCGCCTTGGCTCTCGCTTCGAGAGAGTGCTGGCTGCGGCCATCGCTGAAGACCTGCACCCTGTATCCGCTCAATTTGTTGATACCGGGACGCAGCGTAGGTCCGCTCTGCTTCTTCTGGGCGTCGGCATCGGAGATGATGAGATCAAGTATATTCTCGGGGATGTCGATTTTTACATTCCCTCTCGACTCTATCTCTATGCGGCGTGCCGGATTCTCGGCAGACTTTGTAGTCTGCTCTGTCTGGGCGCAAACGGGAAACGAAAAGATTCCCGCTGTCAGAAGCGCCAGAACGGAAGTGAATATTCGTCTTAGCGATGACATGAGGTATTATTTTCAGAAAGACTCGATGATACCGAGGAACGATTCAGCCTGAAGAGCTGCGCCGCCGATAAGGCCGCCGTCAACATCGGGTTTTGCGAAAAGTTCCTTTGCATTGGAGGGCTTGCAGCTTCCGCCATAGAGGATGGATGTGTTGTCGGCAACTTCCTTGCCATATTTCTCCTCTACAACCTTGCGGATGTGAGCGTGCATATCCTGTGCCTGCTCGGCTGTGGCTGTCTTGCCCGTACCGATGGCCCATACGGGTTCGTAGGCGATGATGATCTTTCCGAAATCCTCGGCGCTAAGCTCAAAGAGAGCCTCTACCTGACCCTTCACAACTTCGTTGTAGCTTCCGTTCTCTCTCTCTTCGAGAACCTCGCCTACGCAGAAAATAGGTGTCAGACCGTTTGCAAGAGCGAGTTTTGTCTTGGCAAGAAGCTGCTCGTTGTTTTCTCCGAAATACTGACGACGCTCGCTATGGCCGAGGATTACGTGAGTAGCACCCGTAGACTTTACCATTGCGGCGCTGACCTCGCCCGTATAAGCACCTTTCTCATGCTCCGAGCAGTTCTCTGCGCCGAGTTTCACCAATTCAGGCTCAAGAACAGCGTTAACACTTGTAAGATGTGTGAAAGGAACACAAACTACAACGTCGCAATTCACTTTCTTACCTTTGAGAAGGCTGTTGATCTGGTTTGCCAACTCCACACCCTCTTCGAGAGTGGTGTTCATTTTCCAGTTGCCTGCAACTACATTCTTTCTCATTTCCTATTATTTAGATAGTTTAAAGTAATTTAAACAAGTAAGTGTTATAATTCAATATTAAGAATCAAACGACGCCTTCCGTTACGGCAGGCTGTTTTATCATGCAAAGTTAACCCATTTCTTCCACCTTTCCAAAAAGAAATTTCGTAACTACTCCTCAAAGAACTTTAGTTGCTTTGAACAACCTTTGCAGAATATGAAATTAAATCTTCTTAAATCGATTAATTTTTACTTTCTACTTATTATTGTTATATTTGTTATTATTGTTATATTTGCATGATATGGATTTCAATCTCACTTCGGAATATAAACCTACGGGCGATCAGCCGGAAGCGATCGCCGAACTTGTGGAGGGTGTGAAAAACGGTCTCCCTCACCAGACGCTGCTCGGCGTGACCGGGAGCGGCAAGACGTTCACGATGGCAAACGTGATTAAGGAAGTGAAACGCCCTACCCTGATTCTGTCACATAATAAGACGCTTGCAGCTCAGCTCTATTCAGAGTTCAAAAGCTTCTTCCCCGAAAACTCGGTGCAGTATTTCGTAAGCTATTACGATTATTACCAACCTGAAGCATATATCCCCTCTTCCGACAAATATATCGAGAAAGACCTGATGATCAACGACCAGATCGAGAAACTGAGACTCTCCACAGTCGCCGCTCTTCTCTCGGGTCGGCGCGATGTGGTGGTGGTATCGAGCGTGAGCTGCATCTACGGTATGGGGAATCCGGAGGATTTTTCCCAGACTGTGGTGCATATCAACCGAGGTGACCGCATTTCGCGTAACGCTTTCCTCCGCAAGCTCGTGGATTCTCTCTACAGCCGCACGGAAATCGAACTCAAGAGCGGTCAGTTCCGCGTAAAGGGGGATACAGTCGATATACTCCTCTCCTTCGAAGATATTCAGTTGCGTGTTGTTTTCTGGGGTGATGAAATTGAAAGTATCAGCACGGTGGATCCGGAATCGGGAGCCGTTCTGACGCAGCTTGACGGATTCAACATATATCCGGCCAATATCTTCGTATCGTCGAAAGAGAACACGGCACGCGCCATCGACCAGATAGCTGTCGATCTCGGTGCTCAATGCGAGTTTTTCCGCAACGAAGGTAAACTGCTCGAGGCCGAGAGATTGCGCGAGCGTGTAACCTACGACCTCGAGATGATTAAGGAGCTCGGGCATTGCAGCGGAATCGAGAACTATTCCCGCTATTTCGACGGCCGCCAGCCCGGCATGCGCCCATTCTGTCTGCTCGACTATTTCCCCAAAGACTACCTCACAATCATTGATGAGAGCCACGTCACCCTCCCGCAGATCCGCGGCATGAACGGCGGCGACCTCTCCCGTAAGATGAATCTTGTGGAATATGGGTTCCGTCTGCCTGCGGCTATCGACAACAGGCCGTTGAAGTTCGATGAATTCGAGAGACTCACGCATCAGGTGATATATGTGAGCGCCACACCCGGCGATTATGAATTGCAACAGACCGAGGGAATTTTCACCGAGCAGGTGATCCGCCCCACCGGCCTTCTCGACCCGGAGATCGAGGTGCGTCCCACCATGAATCAGATCGATGACCTCATGGAACAGATCCGCCAGCGCATCGAAGCCGGAGAGCGCACACTGGTGACAACTTTGACAAAACGAATGGCCGAGGAGCTCAACGACCATCTCATAAAATGGGGTGTCAACAGCGCTTATATCCACAGCGATGTCGACACACTCGAACGTATCCGCATACTCGAGGACCTGCGTCAGGGCGTTTACGATGTGCTTATTGGCGTCAACCTCCTCCGCGAAGGCCTCGATCTTCCGCAGGTGAGCCTTGTGGCTATCCTCGACGCCGACAAGGAGGGGTTCCTCCGCAACCACCGCTCGCTTACGCAGACAGCGGGACGCGCCGCGAGAAACGTCAACGGAAAGGTGATAATGTATGCCGACAAAATCACCGACAGTATGCAGAAGACCATCGACGAAACCGAACGCCGGCGCGCCAAGCAGATGCTTTACAACGAGACTCACGGAATAACGCCTACCCCTATCGTCAAAAAGAGTCAGAACGATCTCATCGAGCTTTACGAAGGAAGCGGCAAACAGGGTGAGCGCGCTCCGGAGCGGAACGCCCAGGCACGCGGCGCCTCTAAAAAACCGACAACGCGCTCACAGTCCGCACCGCGTCCATATATCGAAGAGGAGCATCACGTCAGCATCGCGGCCGACCCGGTATTGGCATATATGTCGCCCGGCGAACTCAAGGAACAGATCGATAGCCTCAACAGCCGCATGATACAGGCCGCCAAGCGCACCGACTTCATCGAGGCCGCAAGACTCCGCGACGAGATGCTTAAGCTCACCGACCGTCTCGAATCTCTCGAAAAAGTAGAATCCTGAACAAATGGCACGGAACTCCAATTCGAATAAAGAATACGCTCTGCCGCTCCCTCCGAAGTCAATGTATCTGCCTACATCAAAAGATGAGATGGATGCGTTAGGATGGGACATGGCTGATATCATAATATTCTCGGGCGATGCCTATGTGGATCACCCGTCGTTCGGAGCTGCCGTGATCGGCCGCACTCTCCAGCATGCCGGCTATCGCGTGGCGATAGTGCCCCAGCCCAACTGGCGCGACGACCTGCGCGATTTCAAGAAACTCGGCAGGCCGCGCCTCTTCTTCGGAGTGTCGGCCGGGGCGATGGATTCGATGGTGAACCATTACACCGCCAACCGCCGCCTTCGTCACGATGACGCCTATACTCCCGGAGGACGCCACGGCATGCGTCCCGACTATCCGACAATCGTCTATTCCTCTATCCTCAAAGAGCTATATCCCGATGTTCCGGTGATTGCCGGAGGTATAGAAGCCTCACTGCGACGGATTGCTCATTACGACTATTGGCAGGACCGCCTTCGTCCGTCAATTCTTGCTGACTGCAAAGCCGACATGATATGCTACGGCATGGGCGAGCGAACGGTAGTTGAACTCGCCTCACGTCTGTCGCGCGGCGAAAAGATCAACGAAATCACCGATGTGCCCCAGACAGTCTTCTTTTCCGAGGATAAGCCTGCGGAGGGTGATATAGTTCTTGCTTCGTATGAAGAATGTCTTAAGGACAAACGGAAACAATCACTCAACTTCAGGCACGTGGAGGAGGAATCCAACAGATATGAGGGAAGAACGATCTGGCAGGAAACCGCCGGACGGATGATACGCGTCAACCCTATGTATCCGCCGATGTCTACCGGCGAGATCGACGCCTCTTTCGACCTCCCATACACTCGCATGCCACATCCGCGATATTACGGCAAGCATATTCCCGCATACGACATGATACGCCATTCGGTCAACATGCACCGCGGATGTTTCGGAGGTTGCGCGTTTTGTACGATTTCAGCCCATCAGGGTAAATTCATAGCGTCGAGATCCAAGGAGTCGATCATAAAAGAGGTGAAGAAGATATGCTCAATGCCCGACTTCAAAGGATATATCTCCGATCTCGGTGGCCCATCGGCCAACATGTATGCCATGGGAGGCAAAGACCGGAGCATCTGCGCCCGCTGCGTGCGTCCCTCATGCCTGCATCCGCGCATCTGCCTGAATCTCGACACCGATCATTCCCCTCTGCTCGACATTTACCGCAGTGTCGATAAACTGCCGAAGGTTAAGAAATCGTTTGTGGGGAGTGGTGTGAGATACGACCTCGCCATGAGTGGCGGCAAAGATGGCGGCACATCACCTGTCAACCGGGAATATATCGAAGAATTAATAAAGAACCATGTCAGCGGCCGACTCAAAGTCGCTCCGGAGCATACGTCGGATGCCGTGCTCGACGTGATGCGCAAGCCCTCTTTCAGCCTGTTCCGCAAATTCAAATCCATCTTCGACCGCATCAACGACCGCAACGGGTTGCGACAGCAGATCATCCCCTATTTCATCTCTTCCCATCCCGGTTGCAGAGAGGAGGATATGGCCGAGCTGGCATGTATTACCAAAGAGCTCGACTTCCATCTTGAACAAGTGCAGGATTTCACACCCACTCCGATGACTGTGGCTACGGAAATTTATTATTCCGGAATCCATCCCTATACCGGCAAGGAGGTCTACACTGCCCGCACTGAAAATGAGAAGCTGACACAGCGGATGTTTTTCTTTTGGTATAAACCGGAACAACGTGCGGCAATCGTCAGAGAACTGAAAAGAATCAACAGACCCGACCTCGAGAAGATCCTTTACGCCCCGAAAGCTTCTTACAGGAATCAGGCCCGGAAATCGGCTCAGAAGCCGACAATAAAACCGGAACGCGGACACCGTCCCGACAGCAAGTCCGGAAGGTCCGGCAGACCGATGAGAGCAAGATAGAAATTATTTCTGCCTAACCGAAAATACTATACACAAAAACTCTATTTTATGAACAAATTCAATTTTGCAATGAGCGCAATGATTGTCACTCTGGCCGCAGGAGGCTGCCAGAAGGATGAAGGCGATCAGAAGATTATCGAAAAGCCGGAGGTCGAAATCACCGATGGTAAATTGACTCCGGAGGTGCTCGAGGCGTTCGGCCGCATCGGCGATGCCCAGACTTCTCCCGACGGCAAGACGGTTATATTCACTCTCGCCTATGAAGATATCAAGGAGAATAAATCCAATGCCGAGATCTACAGCATACCCGTTGAGGGTGGCGATCCTGTACGCCTCACTAAGACAGCCGCTTCGGAAGGGAACATACGGTGGATCGAGAATGGCAAGAAAATAGCTTTCCTCCGCTATGACGAGGAATCGAAAGCCTCGCAGATTTTCGTTATGAATGCTGATGGGGGAGCTGAAAAGATGGTGTCGGACGTAGAAAACGGAATTGAATGTTTCGAAATTTCTCCCGACGGCAAAAAGATTGTCTATGCCTCCCCCATTGATGACTTCAATAAAAACGATGAGGATCTATTCAAGGATCTTCCCAAGACAACCGGTCGCGTGGTCGACGACCTCATGTATAAACACTGGGATGAATGGGTAAGCAAGATTCCGCATCCCTTCGTGGCCGATTTCGACGGCAACAAGATTGCGAATGCCGAAGACATCATGAAAGGCGAGCCGTTCGAGTGCCCGATGCGTCCTTTCGGCGGAGCGGAGTCTTTCGCATGGTCGCCCGACAGCAAACAGCTTGTCTACGTTTCCCGCAAACTCAAAGGTAAAGATTACGCTTTCTCCACCGACAGCAATCTCTATCTCTACGATCTCGAAAAGAAATCGACAGATATCCTTACTCCCGACATGCCCGGCTACGACACCGACCCGGCATTCTCGCCCGACGGCAAGACTCTCGCCTTCCTCTCCATGCCGACTGCCAAATATGAGAGCGACAAGAAGCGCCTCATGCTTCTCGACATGGGCTCCCGCACGATGCGCGACCTCACCGAGAACTGGGATTACTGGCCCGAGCAGATTTCATGGGCTCCCGATGGCAAATCAATCCTTTTCACCGGCTACTACGAAGGTACGTCTCCGGTGTTCAGCATCAACCCCGCCGACTGCAAGATCGACACTATCGCTTCCGGAATCTGCGACTATGCCGGCGTCAGAGCTTTGTCGAAAAACAGTGCTATCGCTTTGCGCCATTCGATGAAATCGCCTAACGAGGTATGCTTCATCAATAATGGAGATGTCAAGGAGATCACATCTGTCAACAAAGAGTTGCTTTCCAATCTCAAACTCGGCGATGTAAGAAAAGTGATGGTACCCACCACCGACGGCAAGCAGATGACATGCTGGGAGATTCTTCCCCCCGATTTCGATCCCAACAAGAAATATCCGGCAATTCTTTACTGTCAGGGCGGTCCGCAGCAGGCTGTAAGCCAGTTCTGGAGCTATCGCTGGAACTTCATGATAATGGCCGCCAACGGCTATGTAGTAATCGCTCCCAACCGTCGGGGACTCCCGGGTTTCGGCACTGAATGGAACCGCCAGATCTCCGGCGACTACGGCGGCCAGAACATGCAGGATTATTTCTCCGCCACCGACTACATCAAATCGCGTCCCTACGTACATGCCGACCGCGTCGGAGCAATCGGCGCAAGCTACGGCGGCTTCTCCGTCTATTGGCTCGCCGGCCACAACGACGGCCGTTTCGCCGCCCTTGTAGCCCATGCCGGAATTTTCAATCTCGAAGCACAATATCTCGAAACGGAAGAGATGTGGTTTGCCGATTTCGACCTCGGCGGACCCTGGTGGGATGAAAGCAACGCCACGGCTCAGAAAACATACGCCAACTCCCCCCATCGTTTCGTCAATAAGTGGACTGCCCCGATTCTCGTCACTGTCGGTGAGCTCGACTATCGAATTCTTGCTTCTCAGGGTATGCAGGCTTTCAATGCCGCCAAGATGCATGGCCTCGATGCTGAAATGCTCGTATTCCCCGATGAGAACCATTGGGTGCTCAAACCGCAGAATGCCATCCTCTGGCAACGCGTGTTCTTCCGCTTCCTCGACAAATATCTGAAAGCGGAACCTGCAAAAGCAGCAGAGACGCCGGAGAAAGAGAAATAATCCGGACAATTGATATTACTTACGGGAGGCTGTGCCGAAATTTCGGCGCGGCCTCCGCTGTTTCTTCGCATACCCATTATTAGGTATTTTGATCCTATTAGTCTTTTCTGCGTGTCGATTTGTTAAAAATGCGTATGGATTTGTTAATAATATGAGTTAATTTTGCCTCCGAAATGAGACTGTCAGATCTTAAGCCGGGACAAACCGGCGTTATAACCAAAATATTAGGTCACGGAGCTTTTCGTAAGCGCGTGATGGAGATGGGATTCGTCAGAGGACGCGAAGTCCGGGTGGTGCTCGACGCACCGCTGCGCGACCCCGTGAAATATGCTCTGATGGATTATGAGGTTTCGCTCCGCAGGGCCGAGGCGGATCTTATCGAGGTGGATTTGCTCGAAAACTGGAAATCGGCAGAAATCCACTCGGATGCCGTAACGGAATCCCACGACTCGGAAGCGGAATCAAACCTCCGCAAAGACAAGATTATCAATATCGCCCTCATCGGCAATCCCAATTGCGGAAAGACCTCCCTTTTCAACATTGTTTCCGGCGCTCATGAACATGTGGGCAATTATGCAGGCGTGACTGTAGGCGCCAAAGAGGGAAGCATGAAATATAAGGGATATCGGCTCAATATCGTCGATCTCCCGGGCACATATTCCCTCTCGGCTTACTCTCCGGAGGAACTTTACGTGATGCGCTACCTCCGCGAGGAGACGCCCGATGTGATCGTGAATGTGATTGTAGCTTCAAATCTCGAGCGAAATCTTTACCTCACCACGGAACTTATCGACATGAACCGCAGCATGGTGATCGATCTCAACATGTTCGATGAACTCCAGAGAAGCGGCGTCGATCTCGATTACAAGAACCTCGGCCGGATGCTCGGCGTGCCTGTTGTGCCGACCGTGGCATCCAGCGGCTATGGCATCGATAAATTGCTCGACACCATTATTGAGGTGTATGAGATGCGCAACCCCGACACACGGCATATCCACGTCAAGATGAATCCGGAAATCGAGTCGGGCATCTGCAAGCTTAAGGATGAGTTCAAGAACAACACTTCGGTTTCACATCATTTCTCACCTCGCTTTCTCGCCATAAAGTTTCTTGAGAAGGATCCGGAAGTGGAGAAGATGCTGCGCGAAAACAGCGACTATCACCGTTGGGTCGAAATACGCGATGAGGAAAACGAGCGTATTCGCAAATCGCTGAACGAGGATGTATCTTCGGCAATCGCAGCGGAGAAATACGGATTCATTCAGGGAGCTTTGAAGGAGAACACGGAGGGCTCTCTGGCAAAGGAGGAGAAATCCACACGTATCATCGATGATTTCGTAACCAACAAGCTTTTCGGATTCCCGATATTCCTGCTCGTAATGTGGCTTATGTTCTGGGCCACTTTCAAGATAGGCGCCTATCCGATGGAATGGATTGAGTCGCTCGTGTCGTGGATATCGCGCCTTCTCGGCAACTCTATGGCCGACGGACCTCTCAAAGACCTTATCCTCGACGGCATCATAGGCGGTGTAGGCGGAGTGATCGTGTTCCTCCCCAACATTCTGATTCTATATGCCTTCATATCCTTTATGGAGGACTCCGGCTACATGGCCCGCGTGGCATTCATCATGGATAAGCTCATGCACCGTATGGGGCTTCACGGAAAGTCGTTCATCCCGCTCGTTATGGGATTCGGCTGCAATGTACCGGCCATAATGTCCACAAGAATTATCGAGAGCAAATCGAGCCGACTGATCACCATTCTTATTAACCCGTTCATCAGCTGCTCGGCCCGCATACCTATCTATGTGCTTCTTGTCGGTGCATTCTTCCCCAACTTTGGAGCGTGGGTGTTTGTCGGGCTGTATACCCTCGGTATATTGGTGGCTGTGTTCACGGCCAAACTGATGCGCAAGTTCTGGTTCAAGGCAGATGAGACGCCTTTCGTGATGGAGCTTCCTCCTTACCGAATGCCGACTCTGAGAGCCACGATGCGCAACATGTGGGGAAAAGCCGAACAGTATCTCCGTAAAATGGGAGGCCTGATTCTTGTGGCCTCGATAATAATCTGGGCTCTCTCCTATTTCCCGCATTACAAAATGGAGGATGTTCCTCAGGATTACCGCGCCTCGGCTCTGGCTGAAATGCCGGAATCCTCGAAGCTCGATTACTCTCAGACGGAACTCGACAACATGATTCTCAAGGAGTATCAGCAGGGCCATTCGATATTGGGACATATCGGTAAGTTTGTAGAGCCGGTGGTGAAACCGATGGAATTCGGCTGGAAGACATGCGTATCGCTCATTGCCGGATCAGCGGCTAAGGAAGTGGTGGTCTCGACTCTCGGTGTGCTTTATGTCGGCGATGACGATGCCGACCTGCTGTCCGAGCGACTGAGAACGCCGTCCAAGATAACAGGAAAGACACCTTTCACGCCCGCATCGGCAATGGCGTTCATGGTGTTCGTACTGCTATATTTCCCATGCATCGCCACACTCGCCGCCATTTCCCGCGAGACGGGAAGCTGGAAATATTCCCTCTTCTCCGTGGTCTACAATACCTCTCTGGCGTGGATATTCTCATTCCTCACTTTCCGACTGTTCATACTATTCGTATAACGGAGCCGACAAATCATAAATAAAAAACCGTGCGGAACGGGGAATAATTGAATCCCCTGTTCCGCACGGTTTATTATTGCGTTGAAAAGGATATTTAAGAAACAATATCCTTGTATTCTATCTTCAGTTTATCCTCCCCATCGGTGTAGGATACGTTGATCGTTCCTCCGAGTTTACCCTCGGCATTGAGTTCGAGCATAAGTTCTGCAAGCTCGTCTTCCAGATATTTCTGGATGGCACGCTTCAACGGACGCGCTCCGAAATTCTTGTCATATCCCTTGTCGGCGATGAAAGTCTTTGCCTCCTCGGTCAGATCGAGTGTAAAGCCGAGTTTGGCGATGCGCTCGTAGAATTCCTTCAGCTCGATGTCGATTATCTGGAGCAAAGCCTCTTTCGAGAGCTGGTCGAACATTATGATATCATCTACACGGTTGAGGAACTCGGGGCTGAACGCCTTGTTGAGTGCCTTGGATATCACTCCGTGAGCCTGCTCTTTGGTAACGACCTCGGTATTGAATCCGACTCCGGCGCCGAAATCCTTCAGCTGTCGCGAGCCGACGTTGCTCGTCATAATCAATATCGTGTTCTTGAAATCTATCTTCCTTCCGAGTGAATCGGTAAGACGGCCTTCATCCATCACCTGAAGCAGAAGGTTGAACACGTCCGGGTGCGCTTTCTCGATCTCGTCGAGAAGAACCACCGAATAAGGGCGGCGACGCACTTTCTCCGTGAGCTGTCCCCCCTCTTCATAGCCCACATATCCCGGAGGCGCTCCGACGAGTCGCGACACGGTGAATTTCTCCATAAATTCACTCATGTCCATCCTGATGAGCGAGTCGGAAGAGTCGAAAAGATACTCGGCGAGTTTCTTGGCGAGATGGGTCTTGCCGACACCGGTCGGGCCGAGGAACATGAAGACGCCGATAGGCTTGTCGGGATCCTTGAGACCGATACGGTTTCGCTGGATAGCCTTTACAACCTTCTTTATGGCATCGTCCTGACCTACTACGGCACCTTTGAGGGATTCTCCCATCTTGAGGAGTCGCGCGCCTTCGGCCTGTGCGATGCGCTGCGTCGGCACGCCGGTCATCATGGCGACAACCTCGGCCACTTTCTCCTCGTTCACCTCCTGACGCGCACTGTCGAGCGATTTCTCCCATTCGCTTTTGGCGGCCCCAAGTTCATTCTTTTTGTTGGACACCTTGTCGCGCAATGAAGCCGCAAGCTCATAATCCTGTGCTTTGGCGGCGTTGAGTTTATCCTGCGTGAGGGAATCAACCTCCTTTTCAAGTCGCTCGATCTCTTCGGGAACCACTATGTTGGTGATATGCACGCGGCTTCCGGCCTCATCGAGTGCGTCGAGAGCCTTGTCGGGGAAATTGCGGTCGCTCACATAGCGTTCCGTAAGATTCACGCATGCCTCGAGTGCATCGGGAGTGTAAACCACATTGTGATGGTCCTCATATTTCTCTTTAACCTGTTTGAGGATCTCAAGCGTTTCCTCGGGAGAGGTCGGCTCCACCATCACTTTCTGGAAACGGCGCTCGAGAGCTCCGTCTTTCTCGATGTTCTGGCGGTATTCGTCGAGCGTGGTGGCGCCGATACATTGGATTTCACCACGCGCGAGCGCAGGTTTGAGGATATTGGCGGCATCCATCGTGCCGGGAGCGCCGGCTCCAACGATGGTATGGATCTCGTCGATGAAGAGGATGATGTCGGGGTTGCGCGTCAGCTCGTCGAGCACTGCCTTGATGCGCTCCTCGAACTGGCCGCGATATTTCGTTCCGGCCACCATTCCTGCAAGGTCAAGACCGATCACGCGCTTGTCGAACAGCACGCGCGACACTTTGCGCTGGATAATCCTCAGCGCAAGTCCCTCGACGATTGCCGATTTACCGACGCCCGGTTCTCCGATGAGAACGGGGTTGTTCTTCTTGCGGCGCGACAGGATCTGGGCGAGACGCTCTATCTCGTTACTGCGGCCGACGACCGGGTCCAGCCGACCCTCGGAGGCCGCCTTTGTCATGTCGTAGCCGAACTTATCAAGTGCCGGAGTATCGCTCTTACCTCCTTTATCACGTTTCCCATTATCCTGCGGACGGTTGCTTTCCTGACGGCCGCCATGGCCGGGGAATTCATTGTCCTCATCTTCCTCCTCATCGGGGAAGGATTTCCCCATCGACTGCGGAGGCATGTCGAAACCGCCGATTGCCTGAATGGAGATATCGAAATTGAGATATTTCTCCTTGATATCTTTCAATATTTCGCTGTCCATAGCTCTTTTGTCATGAATGAGGGCAAGAAGGATATGCTCGCTGCCGATCACCTGTGAGTTCATCTTCCTCGCTTCGGACGTGGCGAGCTGAAGCTGGCGGATGGCGGCAAGGCTGATCCTGTATTGTTGCTCGAACAACGTTGTCGTCTCCACTGAATCGTGAGGTTCCGACAGATATTCCTCGAGCTCCGCCTCAATCTTGTCGATGGGTACATTGAGCTGATTGAGAATGCGATGTGCGTAACCCTCTCTGTTTTTGATCGCCCCGAGCACGAAATGCTCGCATGTAATGAACGCGGAATCAAATCGTTTCGCTTCATTATAGCCGATCTCAAGAATAGGTCTGAATTGCTTTGAAAAATCGTTGTTCATCAAAAATTTCCTTATGTTTACCTTTACCTCCTCAATTCCCGTGCCAAATTTAGTAAAAATATTTAGACTCCGTTTCTTTAGTCACTACCTATTGACTTGTATTTATTAATAGAGTCCACTTAAAAAAGTGGACTCTATTATTAATTTTTGCGCTTGATTTGCCTGCCGATAACGAATAAAAGTATACCTGCGGAAAATGTAAAGAAACGTATGGTATATATTGTATAATCCGTTGATTTTAATACGGCCCAGACTAAGAATATTTCAAAAATTAAAAAGCCTGCAGATTGAAAAATAGCTCCACTTCGTTCATCGCGAAATAATAAATTACCTACCAGCATTGCGACCCCGCTTAAACCAACTATTATCCAAAGTAATAATACCATAATAATTATATCTTGTTCGACTATGCTTCACAAGTAGCATCTATCAAACATAATGTATTTTCTAAATGTTAATACAAATAATTATCAATTTAAGTTGAGAATGCACGTTATCATATGGCAACAACCATAAATGCAATCGTCTATGGCAGAGGCATCCGGAATGTGTCAGCTTCGGCCATATCTGAAGTGTAATGCAATTAACTATCAATCCTTTGTATAATTCTCAAGGTCATACAAAATGTGAAATTTTAGAATTAAGCTATTATGGAATTGGTTTCTTATATATTGTTAGTGATCATTGCTATAGGAACTATCGCATCACAATGCCTTATAAGGAATGATGAAAAAAGGAATTTTGTCGTTCTGATTTGTTCGATTCCGTTTGCGTTTCTTTTACTATTTATTCTTTACAAAGTTTTGGGATTATCATTTGATGAAGCAAGTATTTTTGCTTGTTGCGGATTTATGGCACTATTCATATCATCTAAAATAATACAAAAGATTTTTCGTAAATTGAAAAAATAGAAATCATGCTGATTTCATTTATATGATTAGTCTCTGTTCTATTCATTTTCTTCATTCAGGATAATCAGAGTTACGATGAATAAATACGATGAATAAAGAGATGGCGCAAATTTTGTGGATTGGATAAAAATGTGTAATTTTGTAGGAAGAAGCGGACAAATGGAAATGACTGTTAGTTCAACATGCTTCGGAAGGATTGGGGATGTTTCACAACATCTAATGAAATGCAAGGAGACGATAAAATTATTCCGATTAATATAGAATCGGAAATGAAAAGCGCCTACATCGACTATTCGATGTCGGTGATAGTATCAAGGGCCCTGCCCGATGTCAGAGACGGTTTCAAACCCGTTCACCGCAGAGTGCTCTACGGTATGAACGAGCTTGGTAATTTCTTTTCAGGCGACACCAAGAAATCGGCACGTATCGTCGGTGAGGTGATGGGTAAATATCACCCTCACGGCGATTCCTCGATTTATCTCACTATGGTGCGCCTCGCCCAGGAATGGTCGCTCAGATACCCGCTCGTTTTCGGTCAGGGTAATTTCGGCTCCATCGACGGTGACTCCCCCGCGGCTATGCGTTATACGGAGGTGAAGCTCGCCCGCATGGGTGAGGAGATGCTTCAGGACCTCGAAAAAGACACGGTTGACTTCGTGCCCAACTTCGACAACACCCTCTCCGAACCCGCCGTACTCCCCACAAAGATTCCGAACCTGCTCGTAAACGGTGCCTCGGGAATCGCCGTAGGTATGGCCACCAACATGCCGCCTCATAACCTTACGGAATCGCTCAACGCATCGCTCGCCCTGATCGACAACCCCGACCTCGACGTAGAGGGACTCATGGAATACATCAAGTCTCCCGACTTTCCCACAGGCGGTGAGATTTTAGGTATTCAGGGTGTAAAAGACGCGTTCGAGACAGGTCGCGGAAGAATCATCCTCCGCGCCAAGACGGAAATCGAATCTGACGGCAACCATGACGCCATCGTGATTTCCGAGATTCCTTACGGTGTGATAAAAGGTGACCTCGTGAAGAGCATCGCCGAACTCGTCGATGAAAAGAAGATCGACGGTATCGCCGATATTTCCGACACATCCGCCCGCGGAAAAATCAACATCGTAATCGACCTCAAACGCGACGCCAACGCACGCGTGGTGCTCAATAAGCTCTTCAAACTCACGCAACTTCAGACATCATTCAGCGTCAACAATGTGGCCCTCGTCAATGGTCGTCCGAAGACTCTCAACCTCAAAGAGATTCTCGAGGCATTCGTGGAGCATCGCCATGATGTCGTGATCCGCCGCACACGCTTCGACCTCAAGAAAGCCGAGGAGCGCGCCCATATTCTCCGCGGATTGATGATAGCCTGCGACAACATCGACGAGGTGAGATCATACGCAGTTCGGCCACTGCCGACGAGGCCCGTCAGCGTCTCGGCGAACGCTTCGGACTCGATGAGATTCAGACCCGCGCAATCGTTGAGATGCGTCTGCGACAACTCACCGGTCTGGAAATGGACAAATTGCGCAATGAGTATGAGGATGTGATGAAACTTATCGCCCACCTCAACGCCATTCTCAACGACGATGCAGTTTGCCGCCAGGTGATGAAGGATGAGCTGATTGAGATTCGCGATAAATACGGCGACGAGCGACGCACCTCGATCAATCTCATATCGGGCGATTTCAATGCAGAGGATTTCTATCCCGATGATCCGATGATCATCACGATCTCACATCTCGGCTATATCAAGCGAACTCCCCTCTCTGAATTCCGCGCACAGCATCGCGGTGGCGTTGGAGCCAAGGGAAGCGACAAACGCGACGAAGACTTCATCGAATATATCTATCCGGCAACCAACCATAACTATATGCTCTTCTTCACGGCTAAGGGACGTTGCTACTGGCTTAAGGTATATGAGATACCGGAAGGCGCCAAGAACTCAAAGGGACGTGCGATTCAGAATCTGCTCAACATCGAGCAGGACGACCGCGTCAATGCCTTTATCAGAGTCAAGAACCTCACTGATCCGGAATACAACAATTCCCATAATCTTATCTTCGCCACCAAGAAGGGCGTGATAAAGAAAACCAGACTCGAAGCTTATTCGCGTCCGCGAGTCGACGGTGTCAAGGCCATCCTCATACGCGAAGACGACGATGTGATTCAGGTTCGCCTCACCAACGGCAACGCCGAGATAATTCTTGCCGACCGGGAAGGCCGCGCTATCCGTTTCCACGAAAGCAAAGTCAGGGAAATGGGCCGTGTCTCCACCGGTGTGCGCGGAATGACTCTCGGAAGCGATAAAGATGAGGTTATCGGCATGATAACGATGAACGGTGACGAGGATGAAACTGTTATGGTTGTATCGGAAAACGGATATGGCAAACGGTCCGCTCTTGAAGACTATCGAATCACCAACCGCGGTGGAAAGGGCGTGAAGACAATGTCGATCACCGAGAAAACAGGCGAACTGGTCGCTATCAAAAATGTAACCGATGCCAACGACCTCATGATCATCAACCAGAGCGGCATCACCCTCCGCCTGCCTGTTGCCTCAATCCGCGTGATGGGCAGAGCTACTCAGGGTGTGAAGCTCATCGACCTCGGGAAACGCGGCGATACTATCGCTTCTGTCTGCAAGGTCGATTCCGACCCTGTAACGGAGGAGGATCTTGAAACTGAAGAGACTTCGGAAGCTCCTGCAAATCCCGAATTCGGTGAGAATATTGAGAATATCAAGAATAGTGAAATTTAACCCAAACCATATAACATGAAGAAATTCCTTTCCTTAGCGCTTTGCATGGTGGCCGCAGGCTCCATCTGCGCACAGAAGCAGGCTGTTGATCAGGCATCCAAGCTTTCAGGCAAAATCGACCAGATCGGTCAGGCCCGCGAACTCATTAATCAGGCCAAGGAAAATCCCGAGACCCAGAACGACGTCCGCACATATTTCGTTGGCGGCAAGGTAGAGTTCGATGCTTATGACAATGCCTTCACCCGTCAGCAGATAAATCCCAACGACAAAAGCGTGAATCCGCTTGAGATGGCCAATCAGCTCATCAACGGCTATAAACTTTTCCTTCAGGCTCTCCCGCTTGATAGCCTTCCCAATGCAAAAGGTCAGGTAAAACCGAAATATTCGAAAGACATAATCTCGAAAATCAACGGACATTACAACGATTTCTTCAATGCAGGCGGAACATTCTACAACGAGAAGAAATTCTATCCCGAAGCATATGAGGCATTCATGATCTACGGAAACCTTCCCAAATGGGCTCATGCCACAAAGAACGTGGCTGCCAACCCGGATTCCGTGATCAATACAGCATTCTTCAATGCCGGTATCTCCGCTTATTCGGGGAATAACCCCGAAGCTGCCGCCAACGCATTCAAGGCCGCACGTCTGAATGGAACCGACAACGATCAGAACTACGTATATGAAATAGCATGCTGGCAGTATCTCGCTGGTCGCGACTCCACTAAAATCGATCAGGCAAAGGATCAGATCATGGAAGTTGCAGATGCCGGTTATAAGAAATTCGGCATCTCCCAGCCGCTCTTCATCAACAACCTCGTAAACTCGCTCGTAATCGACAACCAGCTTGACAAAGCCCTTTCCACTGTAAACGACATCATCGCCCAGAATCCCGACAAGGCATTCCTTTATGGCCTTCGCGGCTATGTCAACGACCGCAAGGGTGACGACGACGCTTCCGTTGCCGACTATAAGAAAGCATCTTCTCTTCCCGATGTTGATTTCGAGACCCTCAAAAACGCCAGCAAGAAGATTTATCGCGTAGGCGCCGAGAAATGGAACAACAACGACGGCAAATCGGAAGAAGTCCGCAATCAGCTCAAGACCGATTACTTTGAGTATGCAAAAGGCATTACCGACAAGGCAAAGGCAATGAATCCCGACGACAGCGATCTGAAATATGTTATTGAGAATATTCAGTATGCGCTCGACACATTCTTCAACTGATAAAAATTAGCTGAAAAATTACTGAAATAAATTACCCTACATAATATGTTTCAAGGCGGCCCGGCTTATCCGGGCCGTTTTTTATGGCTATTATTTAGAAAGGATGCTGAGCGTAAATTTGAAGCAAAACGGAAGAAGTGCAAAATTTATGAATCAAAAAATATGTTATACATCATAATTTAAGAAAATTTTTAGTTAACTTTGCAATCTCAATGGCAGAAATGTCAGGACTCTTAAACAAGACCCTTAAAATAGATAATAAATGGGACTTTTTTCATTTACGCAAGAAATAGCGATGGACTTGGGAACCGCCAACTCCATCATCATTCATAATGACAAAATAGTTGTGGATGAACCCAGCGTGGTGGCGATTGAAAACAAGACCGACAAACTATTGGCCGTCGGGACAATGGCCCGCCAGATGGAGGGAAGGGAATCTCCCGGCATCCGCACAATCCGCCCGCTTCGCGACGGAGTAATCGCCGACTTCAATGCCGCAGAGCAGATGATTCGCGGCATGGTGAAAATGGTGAGCAACAAACGCCGCTGGTTCTCCCCCTCGCTCCGAATGGTTGTATGCATCCCTTCCGGTTCAACGGAAGTAGAGATCCGCGCTGTCCGCGACTCCAGCGAGCATGCCGGAGGCCGCGATGTCTATATGATATATGAACCTATGGCTGCCGCTCTCGGCATCGGTCTCGACGTAGAAGCTCCGGAAGGCAACATGATTGTAGACATAGGCGGCGGAAGCACCGAAATTGCGGTGATTTCACTCGGCGGGATCGTCAGCAACAAGAGTATACGCATCGCCGGAAACGACCTTACGGCTGACATCCAGGAGCATATGGGCCGCGTCCACAATCTTAAAGTGGGCACAATCATGGCGGAGCAGATCAAGATCAACGTCGGCTCAGCCCTCCCCACCCTCGAAGATCCACCGGAACCATTCATCGTGACCGGCCCCAACAAAATGACTTCGCTCCCGATGGAAGTATCAGTTACACACGAGGAGATCTCCCATTGCATCGAGAAATCCATCGTAAAGATGGAAGCCGCCATTCTGGCCGCTCTCGAGCAGACTCCTCCGGAACTCTATGCCGACATCGTGAAAAACGGAATTTATCTCGCAGGAGGAGGAGCCCTTCTCAGAGGCCTTGCAAAACGCCTTACGGATAAAATCCGCATCGAATTCAAAGTGGCCGAGGATCCGTTGCATGCTGTGGCAAAAGGCACCGGAGTGGCACTTAAAAACATAAACCGCTTCTCGTTCCTGATACGATAGGAGATGAGAAATCGTTGCATAGAATTGATAATATCATAAATCAGATAAAGTAGGTATCCGGTTTCCGGCTACCTACTTGTCTGCTATATATCCCATAACCGGAATTGAGGAATCTTCTTAATTTCATACTCCGTTATTCCACATGGTTTGTGTTCACATTCTATGTGTTGCTGAGCATCGCTTTGCTTGTAGCAGGGAATTCTTATCAGCAGTCTGTATATCTGACATCGGCAAATGTGGTGTCGGGAGGAATATATAGCGGCACATCGCAGGTGACAGGATATTTCAATCTCAAATCCATCAACGAGAGTCTTCAGGCAAGCAACGCATCGCTCCAGAACGAAGTTCTGAATCTACGGAGCAAACTTGCTGAATACAGCATGATGCTCTCCGACACATTACCCCCCCTGCCGTCCGTAGACCGCTACGGATATGTGGCTGCGGCAGTGATCAACAACAATACCCGTTTGCCCAAAAATTTCTTTACCATCAATAAAGGAAGTCACGACGGAATAGAACGAGGGATGGGTGTTGTGGACCAGAACGGAGTTGTCGGCATTGTGAATGTAACCGGTCCGCATATGGCCCGAGTGATTTCTCTGCTGAATGAGACACAGCATTTCAGCGTCAAGCTGAAGGGCACTTCATTTATCGGTTCGTTGAACTGGAAGGGTTCGGATGCGACTATTGCCTATGTTGAGGAAATTCCCCGCCATGTCGAATATCAGGTTGGCGACACAATCGTGACGAGCGGATATTCCACCACCTTCCCGGAAGGTATACCGGTAGGTACCGTGCTCAACAGAGTAAGGAGTCAGGACGACAGCTTCTTCACCCTCAAGATTAAACTAAGCTCTGATTTCAAGGCATTAAGCACCGTAAGGGTGATTAAAGATATATATAAGGCGGAAATTGATTCGCTTGCCGATTTCGATTCCTCATTAGAGCAATAGATCCGGCAATCGGTTGATAGAAGCAGCAACTATCCAAGAAAAAATGACCCGGAATTTTTTTCTGAATCTTGTAACGCTGATAATCCTGATTCTCGTTCAGGTCTTAATATGCAACCACATTCTGCTTTTCAATGTGGCTATGGCATTCGTGTTCATATATGTGATTATCAACCTTCCGATGAATCTGAACACGAACTGGCTGCTGACCTGGGCATTCTTCTCGGGGTTGATTGTCGACATCTTTTCCGACACTCCGGGAGTGAATTCATTAGCCAGTGTGCTCCTTGCGATGATTAAGCGCCCGGCCCTTTATGCCTATATCCCCAAAGACGACCGCACAAAGAACATCGAGCCCTCGCTCGCCGGGCTCGGATTCGGAGTCTACGGAAAGTATCTGCTAACCATGGTTTCGGCTTACTGTTTCATGGTATTCACAATCGAGTTTTTCAATTTCGCCGATGTCAAGGAAATAGTGATAATGGGAATTTCAAGTTCGGTACTCTCCTTCCTGATTCTTCTTGGCATCGACAGCATTGTGGTCAGAAAGCGCCGGACATGACTAAGACTCTCTTCCTTCTTAAATGAGAAAAGATTATAATCTCGAAAAAAGAAAATACGTGATAGGCGGTTTTATAACCGTCATCGTCCTCATATACCTTATCCGTCTGTTTTGTCTGCAGATCGGCGACGATAAATATAAGGAGAGCGCTGACAGCAACGCTTTCCTTAAGCGTGTGATATACCCTGCCCGCGGCCTGATGTACGACCGCAAAGGAAAGCTTGTGGTCTTCAACAAACCTGCCTACGATGTAATGATAATCCCGAAAGATGTAGGAGAGTTCGACACCATTGAGCTCTGCTCGGCTCTGGAAATTACTCGAGAGGAACTGCTCGAGCGCTGGAAGGAGATGAAGAATCCTCGCAAGAATCCGGGATATTCCGCCTATACTCCCCAAAAGCTCATCACTCACCTATCGCAGCAGGATTACGGCCGTTTGCAGGAAAAGCTCTATCTCTTCCCGGGATTCTTCATTCAGAAAAGAACTGTCCGGGAATATGCATATCCGGCGGCGGCCAATATCCTCGGCAACATTCGCGAGGTTTCCGCCGGCGATATCGAACGCGACCGCTATTACCGGCGAGGTGACTATACCGGAGACCTCGGTATCGAGAAGAGCTACGAGAAGGCACTCCGGGGAGAAAAGGGTATGGAGATTCTGATGAAAGACGCATTCGGACGTATAAAGGGGAAATATGAGGATGGCATCCATGACATATCTCCGCAGTCGGGTCATAATCTTAAGCTCTCGATCGACATCGAACTCCAGCAATACGGCGAACAGCTGATGCGCAACAAAATCGGTGCGATTGTAGCTATCGAGCCTTCGACCGGCGAAATTCTCGCCCTTGTCTCGTCGCCAAGCTATGACCCTTCACTGCTTGTGGGCCGCGAACGCGGCAAGAATTATGCCAAGCTCGTGAAGGATTCTCTCAAGCCACTTTACGATCGGGCTATTCAAGGCGCATATCCTCCCGGCTCTACTTTCAAACCCACACAAGGTCTAATTTTTCTTCAGGAAGGAATCGTGAATCTCTCAACGGCCTATCCATGCTACCACGGATATGTCAACGGACTGAGAGTCGGTTGCCACGGTCATGGATCGCCCATTGCGCTTAAGCCGGCGTTGCAGACTTCATGCAATGCATATTTCTGCTGGGGGTTTAAAAACATGATCGATAAACGGGGCACAAAACCGGGCGATCAGTTTGAGAAATGGAAGAATTATCTTGTCCAGATGGGATACGGTTATCGTCTTGGCATCGACCTTCCGTCTGAGAGCAGAGGGTTCATTCCAAACACTGAATTCTACAATAAATCCTTCCGCGGACGCAACTGGAGCGGCAATTCAATAATTTCCGTGTCTATCGGTCAGGGAGAGATCCTCGCAACGCCTGTGCAGATAGCCAATCTCTGCGCCACAATCGCCAACCGCGGTTATTACATAACTCCTCATGTCGTGAAAGAGATTTCCGACAGTACCATCGATGCAAATTTCCGCAAGAAGCACCGTCCGGAAATACGAAAGAAGTATTACGAGGATGTGGCGGAAGGTATGCGTATGGCCGTTCTCGGCGGCACATGTCGTCTCGCCAATCTTCCTGGAATCGAGGTATGCGGCAAAACCGGAACCGCCCAGAATCCTCATGGTAAAGACCACTCGGCTTTCATGGGTTTCGCGCCATATCACAATCCGAAGATCGCTATCTGCGTATATGTGGAGAATGCCGGATTCGGAGCCACCTACGGCGTGCCTATCGGCAGTCTCATGATGGAGAAATATCTAACAGGCACCATCAGCGAGGCCAGGAAAGGCCTTGAGGAACGAATGTTGAATTCTAACACTATCATTTCAAGTGGAGTCAAGAAACACTGACGCATCGGTTTCTGTGTTCCGGTCGGTCGACTGGATCACTATCGCTCTTTATTTCATACTCGTGGTTTTGGGAGCTGTGAGCATATATGCCGCAAGCTATGATTTCGACAATGCGTCGCTTTTTGACCTTTCGGAATTCTCCGGCAAACAGATTCTATGGATCGGTCTCTCTCTGATAGTCGGCACTGTGATTCTGATCGTAGACTACCGTATTTACCGCACATACGCATATCCGATCTATGGAGTAGTGGTGCTAATACTTCTCCTCACTATTTTTATAGCCCCGAACATCAAAGGTTCCCATTCATGGCTTGTCCTCGGACCGGTTAGCCTGCAACCGGCCGAATTCGGTAAATTCGCTACCGCCCTCGCCCTGGCAAAACTTTTCGATTCATATAATTTCTCCCTTAATGCAAAAATTAGCAACTACTTCAGGGCGCTTATTATAATCTTCATACCGATTATCCTCATTCTGCTCCAGAGAGAGACGGGAAGCGCGCTCGTATACATCTCGCTGATATTCGTTCTGTATCGCGAAGGGATGAGCGGTCTCGTGCTATTCTCAATACTTTGCGCCATCACCTTCTTCGTAGTTGCAGTAAAATTCGCGGATCCGCTGATTCTTGGAATTCCGATGGGGGAATTCACAGTTTATGTGTTGATTCTTCTCATATATTCGTTGATGCTTCTTCTCTACTGCCGCGACTTCATAATAGCGCGAAACTGTATCATCGGATTTGTCGGCTCAGGCATAATCGTGGCAATTCTTGCCCTTTGCGGTGTTACACTCAATGGTCATATCTATTTCCTGTCGGCTCTTGGTTTGGCGATGGCATACACTGCGATAGCGATGTTCCGGCATCAGATCAACAAGTTTCTGATCACTATCGGTTTCGCGGCGGTATCGGTAATGTTCCTGTTTTCGGTGAACTATGTCTTCGGAAATGTTCTCGAACCCCACCAGCAACAGCGTATCAAAGTGGCTCTCGGCATCGAGGACAACGTTATGGGAGCCGGCTATAATGTGAACCAGTCGAAGATAGCCATCGGATCGGGCGGTCTTGCCGGCAAAGGATTTCTCAACGGCACCCAGACAAAGTTGAAATACGTTCCGGAGCAACATACGGATTTCATATTCTGTACTATCGGTGAGGAACATGGTTTCTTAGGAGCATCGCTCGTTCTTGCTATCTATCTGGCCCTTATTTTGCGGCTTATCCATATCGCCGAGCGACAACGTTCGCCGTTTGAACGAGTCTATGCCTATTGCGTTGTGTCGATATTGATATTCCACCTTGCCATCAATGTGGGCATGGTGATAGGATTGTGTCCCGTGATCGGCATTCCGCTCCCCTTCTTCTCCTATGGAGGATCCTCTCTTTGGGGATTCACCATACTGCTATTCATACTCCTGCGGCTTGACGCCGCGCGCAAAGAGCGACATGACTGACAACCCGAATCCATAATATGCCGGAATATGCCGGTTTCTCCAAATAAAAATCATCGCTTGGACGTTATAATAATAAGGCATAAGGCCGAAAACCATAATAACCCGAAATCATCAAAAATATGGCAAACAAAAGATTTTTCAAGAAGAATGTTGAAGCGCTTGGAGCTTCTATCTGCAACGACATGATGATCACCTACTATAACGTAGAGGGCGTTGATCGTGATGCTATTGCCGGCGCTATCGAAAAAGTGCTCGCCGCTACGGCAAAGGCTAAAGACAATTCCAACGTCTATTTCGACAAAGGTCCCAAGGCTTTCGAAAGTCAGGGCGAATATTCAAAAGCAAAAACAGAATTCTTCAAGACTCTTTTCAACAAGATTGAAGACGAATTCACTGAGGAAATTGATGTGGCTATCAAAGAATATAATGCCGCTGTACCGGCAAATGTAAAAGAACTCAATAAAAAGCTTATCGCGGCTGAATAATCAATGAATATCTGGGGACGCATATTGAAGTCTTTCGGCTGGGCTGTTGATATCACGGTTCCGGCAAGGGACAAATGCGTTATCTGCGTAGCCCCCCACACTTCAAACTGGGACTTTATTCTTGGTCTCGCCGCATATAAATCATTGGGAAGGGAAGCCAATTTTCTCATGAAGGAATTTTGGTTTTTCTTCCCTCTTAAATATCTCCTCAAGGCACTCGGCGGTATACCCGTGCCATCAAAGAAAACCGGCGAAAGTCTCACTAAAAAAGTAGTGGACCTCTTCGGCCGTAGAACATATATGAATCTTGCAATCACACCTGAAGGCACTCGCAGCCGACGCACCAAGTGGCGCACCGGTTTCCTGCACATTGCCTACGAAGCTAAAGTGCCTGTCCAGTTAGGCGTGATTGATTATAAAAACAAAACAATTTCAATCAAGACTGAATTTGATTATACCGGAAATGTCGAAGAGGATATGAAAGGGGTGAAACAATTCTATTCCCATTTTATGGACGCCGCTAAATATTCCGAAAAATTCACTGTCGAAGATTGATAATTATATCCATAATCCCCCGAAGAGTCCGCTATGCTCTCAAAAGACCTTAACATCTGCCTTTTCCCTATGTCGATCAAATGGGACGACATGGAGGCCAATTTCGCCGAGTTTGAAACAGCTGTATTCAGCATTCATCCGCAAACCGACCTCATTGTGTTGCCCGAAACATTCACCACAGGATTTCCTGTGGCCAAGGATAAATCGGAAATACTGCGCATGGCCTCTTGCTGGGAAGAGACGATAGAATGGCTAAAGAAAGTATCTTCGGCACGAAACATGGCCATTTGCGGCACAATCA
Source organism: uncultured Bacteroidales bacterium (assembly GCA_900549375.1). Classification (GTDB taxonomy): domain Bacteria; phylum Bacteroidota; class Bacteroidia; order Bacteroidales; family Muribaculaceae; genus Lepagella. The sequence goes on from URNY01000003.1 coordinate 39,865, forward strand.
TAGCCGAAGAAAACGGCATGGCGCGCAACCGGGCATTCTTTATCGAGCCCTCAGGCGATGTTGCTTACGCGGATAAACGCCATCTTTTTACGATGGCCGGAGAGCAGAAACATTTCGAAGCAGGCAACCGGCGACTCCTCGTTAGATACCGAGGCTGGAACATCGGCATGATCGTATGCTATGATGTCCGGTTCCCGGTATGGTGCCGCAACGTCAATAACGAATACGATCTGTTGGTGGCCGTAGCCAACTGGCCCGAATCGAGAGTCTCGGCATGGAATGCCCTGCTTGATGCCCGTGCAATAGAGAACCAGGCATATGTATGTGGCGTAGACTGCAAAGGGACAGATAATGCAGGCAACGTCTACGATGGCTCATCCAAAGTAATCGACTTCAAAGGAAAGAACATATCCGTTGCAGATCATGACCACGGCTTCATCTACGCCACCCTTTCCCGCGACCGTATCGACGCCTTCCGCACCAAATTCCCCGCCTGGCGCGATGCCGACCCCTTCACCCTCCGTTAA
>URNY01000004.1 GCA_900549375.1 uncultured Bacteroidales bacterium
AGATAACACTATACTCTTGATATCCTCCCCACCCACCGGGAAAATCCGCTGATCCTTTATTTCTTGGCTCTTCGAAACCTGAGAAATTTTGAATTTGCGACCAGGAATGAAGCAATAGCAGATGCCCCTATTGTACGTTTATGTATTTCCCGCCCATTTCTCATGAAGTGAGCAGGAATTGGTGCATACACATACTTTGCGGGGTCCTTCTACCATTGCTCATTCAGTCGCAATGGCATTTCTCAGGGCCACAAGAGCGGAATGAGCTGGTAAGAGGCTCCCGCTTTTCGTTGATATCACCCGATACATTAGCGCCATGCGGAGCCGGTGGCTGTGAAAGCTGATGGCTCAATATACTCCTCATCAACTGAAATACATGGCTTGGGAGCTGTCTCGGCGTAGAAACTCTGCGTCGGACGATAAGTTTACGAGCGTATTGTCAGAGGCGAAGGTAGACCTTAATCCACATCAAGTAGAAGCGGCTCTATTCGCTTTCCGTTCACCATTGAGCAAAGGTGCTGTGCTTGCTGATGAAGTCGGACTTGGAAAAACAATTGAGGCGGGATTGGTGATAAGTCAGAACTGGGCTGAAAAGAAACGTCATATCCTTGTTATAGCACCGGCCACCTTACGTAAACAATGGAACATAGAGTTGGAAGATAAGTTTTTTATTCCATCTATGATTATGGAGCGAAGGAATTTTAATAAAATTCTGAACGATACATACTCCAATCCATTTGATACTGAAGAAGCGATAGTAATTTGCTCTTATCCGTTTGCAAGGAAAAATATTCTACATATAGCGCGAGTAGATTGGGATTTGGTTGTGCTCGACGAGGCCCATGCACTGCGCAATGTATATCGTAACAGCAATAAAACGGGCATAACCCTCCGACTTGGATTGCAGCCTTTTAAGAAGCTACTACTTACGGCGACACCACTTCAAAATGACATAAAGGAGCTCTATGGCTTGGTATCTATCATAGATGATGGATATTTTGGGAGCCTCAGCAGTTTCAGCTCTCAATATAATAAGGTAGCACTTCGGGACGAAAATACATATACTGAACTTCGCAACCGCATTATACCAATCGTGCATCGGACCTTGCGAAGTCAAGTACAGGCGTATGTAAAATATACTAACCGTATACCACTCGTTCAAGAATATTTCCCAACTGACGATGAAATAGCACTGGCGGAGTTGATAAACGAGTATCTTGAACGGCCAAAGAGTTACGGTATCCCAAATTCACAACGCAAGCTGATTACACTAATATTATATAAGTTGCTTGCGTCCTCGTCGTTTGCTATCGCAGGAACTCTCGACACCATTATTCGACGTTTGGAGAAGATGGTTTCAGACCATACAGTTTCTAATATTGACGAACTTCCAGACGAGCCGGAGTTGATAGACGATGTCAGCGAGGAGTGGTTGGACGAAGAAGATGAGGAAACGAAGAACGAGGCTAAAGAGTCAGAATTGACCGATGCCGACATCCCGGAGATTAAAAAGGAAATTGAGGATTTGCGGATAATCCATGAACTGGCATTGAAGATTAACGCCAATTCAAAGGGTGAGTGCTTGATAAAAGCATTGGAACTCGGCTTTGAAAATATGCGGAAGATGAATGCGCCTCAAAAAGCGTTAATATTCACCGAGAGCCGACGCACTCAGCAATATCTGTATCAGCTATTGGAGGAAAACGGCTATGCCGGAAAGATATTGCTGTTCAACGGCACGAACGCCGACCCGAAATCGAAAGAAATATATAATGAGTGGGCCGCGAGGTATAAGGGCACAAGTCGTATCACCGGTTCTAAGACAGCCGACAAAAGGCAAGCCCTTGTCGATTACTTCCGCGAACATGCAGAAATCATGATTGCAACAGAGGCAGCAGCCGAAGGTATCAATCTGCAATTTTGCTCATTGATAGTCAATTATGATTTGCCCTGGAATCCTCAGCGTGTCGAGCAGCGTATTGGCCGTTGCCACCGCTACGGCCAAAAGTTTGATGTCGTAGTTGTCAATTTCATCAACAAGGCAAACCATGCCGATCAGCGAGTCTATGAACTTCTCGACGAGAAATTCAACCTTTTCAAAGGTGTTTTCGGAGTCAGCGATGAAGTGCTTGGCTCAATAGGTAACGGTGTTGATTTTGAGAAACGCATTCTTGAAATTTACAGGAGTTGCCGAACTACCGAAGAAATAGACCGTGCTTTTGATGAATTGCAGTCGGAACTGAAACAAGACATCGAAGAAAATCTTCAACAGACTCGCAATTCACTTTTCGAGAACTTCGATGAAGAAGTAATTGAAAAATTGCGGCTTCGCGAAGATGAGGATTTGAAACGTCTCGACGCTTTCAATAAAATGTTATGGGAACTTACCATTGGAGTACTTGGCTCGCGGGCGAAAGTGTCGACAAAAGAACGGTACAGTTTCTATATAGAAAATAGCCCTGTTCGAGGTGTCGAACCAGGCGTATACTCTCTTGACAAAGAAACACTTTTTGGCAATAACTACCGTATCTCACACCCTTTGGCTAAATGGGTGACAGCGCAAGGTCTCAACGGACTTACACCGACATCTACGGTAGTGTTTGAATACACCAAGAGCAAGCGCCACATCGCCACGATAAAGCCGTTTATCGGCAAAGAGGGGTGGCTCAAACTGCGCGTTGTGCGGTACACTTCGCTTCATGAAATGGAAGAACAAATCGTTATCGTTGCATTGGATGCCGACGGAAATCTGATGGATGATGATTTTGTTAGCCGATTACTTTCGCTTCCGGCGCACGTATCGGGTATGCCGAAAGAAAGTGCTCCAACTACATTGGAGGAAGCTCTTACTACCAAACAGACAGAACTTACAGAAAATCTTGAAGCCCGGAACTCTGAGCTTGTTTCCGAGGAAATAGTGAAAATTGAAAACTGGGCTGAGGATAATCGAAAGTCACTCCAACAGCGACTCAACGACTTGGATAAAGAGATTGATGATAAGAACGATGCTTTTGTCAAGGAACGTAATCTGCGCAAGAAACTCGCTATCCAAAAAGATAAAGACTCGCTCATGGAGCGCCGGGATGCAGCATGGAAAGAATACGATGAGCAACGTTCTTCCTTGAAGAAGGAAAAGAATTCGCTGATTGCGAAACTTTACGAGTTGGCCGAAAGCCAAATGGCGGTGGCCGACGAATTTACTATTAAATGGAAAATCGAATAAACAAATAATATGAACAACCTTAACCTTTTCCATGAGTTGGAGAAGCTGCTCCGTAATGAGAGCCGCTATTGTTCCGAAGATGGCATTCTACTAAAGAACGCCATTGTCGAGGCAGCGCTTGCCATGCGCCCGGAGCTGATAAAGCTACTTCTCACTCACGAAGAGTTGAAGGCGAATTTCTTCACGGACGTTGACGGCATCCTTGTTTTCGACAAGGTACGGTTTCAAAAGTTTGTGATGAACAAACGCTTCCTCCCCGATAGCTATACGAGTTTCAAAAACAAGATAGGTCTCACAAATGAGGACGACAATTTCGTAGCCGAGAGCCGCGAAGTCGTACTTTCGTGGCCATATAAAGACTGCATCCTCGAAGGCGGTCAGACCAAAGAAGATGCAAAGCGCAATGAGGTGTTTTGGAACGAAATTCTCGCACCCGACGAAATCAACCGACTCACTGAGCCTAAGGTTCTGACAGGCTTCCGACGCTATGATAGTAACGGCGAAAGTGTACCGACAGGGGTTTCCTCACAAGACAACTTCATCATCAAAGGGAACAACCTGCTTGGGTTATACTCTCTCCGAAAAAAATATCGCAGCAAGATACATGTGATCTGCATCGACCCCCCATATTATTTCACCAAGCAAAAGGATGGCGACAGCTTTTCGTATAACTCTAACTTTCGTTTGAGCACATGGCTTACTTTTATGCATAATCGCTTGACGGTTGCCAAAGAACTGCTCGCCCCCGGTGGTGTAATATTCTGTCATATTAAAGAAGACTCGGTACATTGGCTTAAGGTACTAATGGAAGATGTTTTCAAAATTGAAAACTTCGTTGAGACTTTCATTTGGAAATGCACCGACAATGCCGATGCATTATCTAAAAAGAGCCGTTCTTCAGTAGAATATATACTCTGCTATGAGATTCCCAAAAACTCGGGGAGACAGTATATTGGCAAAGAAACAGAAAACGGCGATGCTCCATTATTAAATAGTGGCAACTCTATTCATGAATTAAAGTTCATGCCCGGAGTTATCAGATTTAAAATTCCTGACGGTACATATTTGCCATCTACACCAGACCGTGTGGAATTGGTTACACCGGTTATTGTAAAAGATGGAGTCAATGAAAATGAAGTAATTCTAAAAGGTGAGTTCAAATGGGGGCAAAATATGCTTGATGAGGAAATCACCAAAGGAACGTATTTTATTGTAAAAACTGATAAATTCTCTATACGTTTCCAACGTCAAGAAGGTTCGGTGATGGCTCCAGAAAAATACTTCGATGAGCAATACCTATCAAAAGCTATTGGTGTAGGAAGCAATGAAGATGCAAGCACTCATATTGCCAATCTTGGACTGAAATTCTCTTACTCCAAGCCCGAAAGTGTTGTGGCTTTCTTGTTGAGAGCCGTTTCAAAGCCCGGAGACATAATTCTTGATTTCTTTTTAGGTAGTGGCACAACTGCTGCAGTAGCCATGAAAATGGGAAGAAGATTCATTGGAATAGACCAAATGGATTATATAAAGACGACCGCAGTTGCTCGTTTACAAAAAGTAATAGCTGGTGAACAGGGTGGAATATCCAAATCTGTAAAATGGCAAGGAGGCGGCTCGTTTGTATATTGCGAATTGGCAACTGCCAATCAGAACTTTGCCGAACAAATCTATGCAGCTGAGTCAACTGACGAGCTGAAAAAGATTTGGGAGGAAATGCAGCAGACCGGTTTCCTCTCTTGGAAAGTTGACCCGAAGACTTTCAATGAAAATATTAAAGACTTCGAGGCGTTGAGCCTTGATGAGCAAAAGCTGTTCTTAATCGAATGTCTCGATAAGAACTTGCTCTACGTTCCTCTTTCTGAAATCGACAACAAGGAATTTGGAATTTCCGATGAAGATAAAGCCTTAAATAGAGAATTTTATGAACGATAATATAAAGCAATCAGATAGGTTCCAACTTCTTACAATAAGAGTTCCCGAAGCAAGTTCATTTGTATTGTATTCCTATAAGAATATGGATTACGATACATTTATTAACACCTTGGAAGAAGATATACATATACTGAATATCTATTGTTATTCAGAAGAAGGAGACTCTAATTTCGCCGCGAAAGATACTTTGGAATTTTTACGTGGTTTCTATCAGTATACCAAAGGTCAGATTAGCTCTAAATCAGCTTATTTCAAGAATTTGAGCTATAGAATCCCACAGACAGGAAAACTGTTGGTAGATGAAATGGTATGTATTTATGATGAAATAGTAGCGAAATCAAATGGCTAAGAAGCAAAAGGAAATCAGCATTGAGGATTTTTTGCGCGACAATCTGCAAAATACCCTAAGGCAGGAATTAGGAAAAAAGCAGATTGAGCGCGTCGAAATGCCGTCGAGCTTCGCTACGGCATTAAATCCGATGATGCGACTTCGTCCTTATCAGACGGAGGCATTTCAATATTTCTTCACATACTGGGAGAATGACTTCGATGGGAAAGTCGCAAAACCTCAGTTGCTTTTCCACATGGCCACTGGCAGCGGCAAGACGCTGATAATGGCCGGTATCATTCTTTACTTGTATGAGAAGGGTTATCGAAATTTCCTCTTTTTCGTTAACAGTGGCAACGTTATCGAAAAAACGAAAGATAACTTCTTCAACTCTGCATCAACGAAATATCTTTTCGGCCCAACAATAACGATAGGTAACAAACGTGTTGAGGTGAAGCAAGTAGAAAATTTCCAGGATAGCGACCCCGACTCAATCAACTTCTGCTTGCAGACTATACAAGGTCTGCACAGCGACTTGAATACGCCGAAAGAAGGAGGCTTAACTTACGACGACTTCCACAACTTAAAAGTCGCGATGATAGCCGATGAAGCGCACCACATCAATACGGCGACGAAGAAAACCGGGTCATCGTTGCAAATGGATATTGACTTCGGGGATGATTTCGATGAATATGCACAAAGTGACGACTGGGAAACCACAGTAATGCGCATATTCAATGCCAACAGCGCAAACGTGTTGTTGGAGTTCACAGCCACAGAGGACTTTGCTAATGCCAACATTGCGGACAAGTATAAGGATAAGGTGATTTTTGATTATCCCTTGAAAAAATTCCGCGAGGATGGCTATTCAAAGGATATTGCAGTGTTGCAAAGCGATATGCAGCCTATTGACCGTGCCATGCAAGCCGTGATAATGAGTCAATTCCGCAGGAAATTAGGCAATCAGATACGGCAGGATATTAAGCCGGTGGTGATGCTTAAGTCGAAGACTATAAAAGAAAATAAGGAATTTTTCAACCTTTTTGTCGAGACAATTAAGAATCTTACTGTTGACACGCTCCAACACATCAAAAGCAACGCAAAAGAAGGATTGCTCGATGCTTTTAATTACTTCGATGCGCAAGATATAACTCTTGAAAACTTACTCCTTGAAATCCAGGAAGATTTTAAGGAAGATAATCTGCTGCTTGTAGATGGCAGTACAATCAGTGCCGAAAAGCAGCAGTACCTAAATTCATTGGAAAGTAAAGACAATGAATTTAGGGCCGTGTTCGCCGTCGATATGCTCAATGAGGGATGGGACGTGCTGAATCTTTACGACATAGTGCGCTTGTATGACACACGCGATTCTCGCGCCGGAACAGTCGGAAAGACCACGAACAGCGAGGCTCAGTTGATAGGTCGTGGGGCACGATATATGCCGTTTACGGATAAACTTGAATCCACATCGAATGAAACAACAGAAAAGGTCGAAACAGCGTGCGAAGAGGGCGGTGGGAGCATTCTGACCTCTGACCCTGCTGGCAATTATGTAAAGCTAAAGCCGCTAAATGAATATGCCACTAAGCGTAAGTTTGATGATCAACTTGACAATCCTTTGCGTCACCTCGAAACCCTTTCTTATCATAGCCCAAGTAATCCACGCTATATTCAGGAGTTGAACTCGGCTCTTGCTGCCACCGGCATCGTAGAGTCGAAAAGCGTAGAGGTGGTAGAAAAACTGAAAGAGAGTTTCATGAAATCGCGTCTGTTTACTGACGGATATGTGTTTGCCAATGAACAGGAAGTGTATCTGATAAATGAGGAACTTACCAATATTGGCAAAAATATCCTTGAAAATGAATATCCCGTCAGGATAAGCAGCGGCGAGATGTCAACCAGCCTCGTTTTTTCAAAAGCTACAGCCGGTGAAGCGATTTCGTTGCAGAAGAAAAACTATAAATTGGGAGACTTCGGCAAGCACATTTTGCGAGCCGCTATCAATAAATTTGGCGGTTTGACATTCGCTGCGCTACATGAGATATTCCCAAATCTCCAATCAATAAAGCAATTTATTGAAAGTGAGGATTATTTGGCAAATATTCGAGTTGTAGTGTATGGTCGGGAAGAAATTATATCAAACCTTTCGCAGAAAGAAAAACTTTATACAGTAGTAGAGGTTCTTCGTCAGATAGAGCCGATGCTTGCTCGTGGCGGAATAGGTACACGAGGTAGTAAAAGATTTACACCGAAACAGGTTAGAGATGTATTCCACGACCACCGTTATAAGGTAGCAATAGGCAAAGAGAGTAAGGAAGATGGGGTTTCAATGAAAAATTCAACAAATGCTTTCTTGCGTCTTGACCTCATGACCTGTGAATGGTATGGCTATGAAGATAACTTTGGCACCGAAGAAGAAAAATATCTGATAAAATATATCGAGTCCATTATAGGCAAACTGAAAGAGAAGTATAGCGAAGTATATCTTCTCCGCAACTATAAGGAATTAAAGATATATTCTTTCGATGATGGCCGGGCAACTGAACCTGACTTTGTGCTTTTCCTGCGCAAAAAAGGAGAAGAAGGCCAGTTCGATAATATTCAGATATTTATTGAACCAAAAGGAGAACATCTACGACGCACTGACGAGTGGAAGATGCTGTTCCAGATGCGTATTCACGACGAGGCCATTCTGAATTTCCAGACTGCCAACGATAAATTCGAGATATGGGGCATGCCGTTCTATACCCGAAATCTCGAACAGGAATTTGCATCTGCAATGACGCAGAACTTCCTGAAATAAGAAACGGAGCCTGACCCCGATTCCTAAAGGAAGGGATTCGAGGCGCGTTCGCGGCCGATGGTTGTGGCGGGGCCGTGGCCGGGATATACGGCGGTGTCGTCGGGGAGGGTCAGCAGATGCTTGCGGATGGATTCGATCAGTGTGCGCATGTCGCCTCCCGGGAGATCGGTGCGGCCCACGGAGCCGGCGAAGAGTGCGTCGCCGGTAACGACAAAGCCACCCTCGCGGTCGTAGAGGGCCACGCTGCCCGGTGAATGTCCGGGAACATGAAGCACTTCGAGAACGCCGTTCCCGATCCGGATTTTTTCGCCCGGTTCGAGGAAGCTGTCGATGGATACGCTCTCTGCGCGTTCGTTCATGCCGAACATCTGCGCCTGCTGCTGAAGATGGCTGCCCAACATCTCATCGGCTTTATGGGCAAAGAGGGGAGCGTGGAATCTGTTCTTGGCGAACTCCGCCCCGATGGCATGGTCGATATGCAGATGGGTGTTGATGATATGCGTCACTTCGAGGCCGTTGCGCTCGATGAAGCCTGAGAGCGCCTTCTCCTCCTCGGCATTTATCATGCCCGGATCGATGATGGCGGCCTTTTTCATCACAGGATCATACACAACGTAGGTGTTGATTCCGAAAAGCGAGAATCCAAATTTTGCTATATTCATAGATAATTTTGAATGGGGAATGTTGAATTTTGAATTTTTTTCTGCGCACTAAAGTGCTTGCACGCGACCGCTCCGATGCGAATTTGAATTTTGAATTTTGAATGGGGAATATCAATAATTTTGAATTTTGAATTTTGGATTAAGGAGCGGAGGTATAGGCGATTTTCTTTGTGGAGAAGAAGGGCTCATCGAAGTAATCGGATATGTCGATGATCTCGCTGCGCGATTTGAAGGGTCGCATTTCGGCCGATATGTCGCCCCCTTTGAGGGTTATCAGTCCGTTGGGAAGCGCGTTGCGCTGTTTGCCGTCGATATTTTTAGCGCAAACTTTCAGCAGGTCGCCTTGAGGCATGACGGCGCGGCTCACCACAAAATCGAATTTATCGCGGCATTCGGCCACATCGCCGTGATAGAACGAGACGTTTTCTATTCCGCATTCTTTGGCTATCTCGCGGGCCACGAGAAGTTTCTTGCCCGTGCGGTCGATCAGATGGAAATGGACTTCGGGAAACATCACCGCCAACGGGATTCCGGGGAAGCCGCCTCCTGTGCCGAAATCGAGTACGCGCGAGCCGGGGGTGAACCGCAGGAATTTTGCTATTGACAGAGAATGGAGGATATGGTTTATCTCGAGGTTGTCGATATCCTTGCGCGAAATCACGTTTATTTTCGCGTTCCATTCGGGATAGAGCTCCATCATGCGCAGAAACTGCTCTCGCTGAGTGTCGGAAAGCGAGGGGAAATATTTAAAAATCGAATTTTCCATAATACTATTCAATAATAGAACAAAAAACGGCGCCGGAATGATATGCGGCGCCGTTTTTTTATCATAACTTCCTTGTTATTGCATTTTAAGGAACAGAGTCTTATCAGAACCAGCGCACGTATGCAAAGTCCTGACGGTGGGGAAGTTCGGGATTCTTGGGATACATGCGGAGAGCATATCGGTAGGTCCCGGCCTCCTTGAGGTTGGCTTTGAGCTCATAGGAGAAGATATTGCCGTCGCGTTTCACAACCTTGAGGTCGGCGCGGCCATCGTATTTGTTCTCTCCATGTTCCTCTTTGTAGTAAACGAGTTCTACACCGATGGAATCGCCGAGGCCCTTGGTGTCGATTGTGCACTTGATGTCGAAGGCATCGCCTGTGCGCGACACACCTGCGTGTGCTTCATCGAAATTGCAGGAAAGAACCTGAATGCTGTCCCATTTCGAAGCCACTTCCTCTTTCCAGGCCACGATGTCGCGGGCTTTGGCATAGTCGTTGGCAGTGAGTTTTGCCGAACGTTTAGCCTCCGGAATATAGAAACGCGAGATATAGTCGTCGAGCTGGCGTTTCATCGTGAAGTGGGGAGCGATGTGGCCTATCGAACGCTTGATATACTGGATCCATTCGGGGCTGTAACCCTTATAGTTCTTGTCGAAATAGAGAGGAATGATCTCGTTTTCGAGCATCGAATAGATAGTTGCCGCATCGAGTTTGTCCTGCTGGCCCTGATCGGTGAAGGTGCGTTTGTCGGTGAGTGCCCAGCCGGCTTTCTCATCGAAGCGGTAGCCTTCGTACCACCATCCGTCGAGCACCGAGAAATTGAGCACGCCGTTCATCTCGGCTTTCTCACCCGATGTGCCGGAAGCCTCCAGCGGACGTGTCGGGGTGTTGAGCCAGATGTCGACACCTGTCACGAGTCGTTTAGCCACGATCATGTTGTAGTCCTCGAGGAAGATGATTTTGCCGGAGAACTGCGGCATTTTGGAAATTTCAGTGATTCGTTTGATGAGACCCTGGCCGGCTCCGTCGGCGGGATGAGCCTTGCCGGAGAACACGAACTGTACGGGATATTTCTCATTGTTCACGATCTTTGCCAGACGGTCGAGATCGGTGAAGAGAAGATGTGCGCGTTTGTAAGTTGCGAATCGGCGGGCGAAGCCGATGATGAGGGCATTGGGGTTGATCTTGTCGACAATCTTGAGCACCTCTGTGGGATCACCCTGATTCTTGAGCCATTTCTCTTTGAAGTCTTTCTTCACGAAATTGATGAATTTATTCTTCATCGTCATGCGCATGTTCCAGATATCCTCATCGGGCACATCGAAGATGCCTTTCCACATCTCGGGGTTGCTCTGGTCCATAAAGAGATCGGGGTTGAGATGGTCGGCATAGAATTCCTTCCATTCCGTAGCGGCCCAGGTGGGCATATGCACGCCGTTTGTTACATAACCCACGTGTGATTCTTCAGGAGCATAGCCTTTCCAGACGCCGGCGAACATCTTCTTCGACACTTCGCCGTGGAGCCAGCTGACTCCATTGGCCTCCTGACAGGTATTGAGGGCGAACACGCTCATGGAGAAGCGCTCGTTGCTGTCGGGGTTTTCGCGGCCCATGTTCATGAGGTCGCTCCAGGAGATTCCGAGTTTGGCGGGATATTCGCCGAGGTATTTCCCGAAGAGCGATTCCTCGAAATAATCGTGTCCTGCGGGTACGGGAGTATGTACGGTATAGAGCGAGGACGCGCGCACGATCTCAAGGGCCACGTTGAATGGGAGATGATCCTTCTGGACATAGTCCACGAGGCGCTGGAGGTTAAGCAGGGCGGCGTGGCCTTCGTTTGCGTGGTAGAGGTCGGCTTTAATGCCGAGTTTCTCGAGCATGAGAATACCTCCGATACCGAGCAGATATTCCTGTTTGATACGGTTTTCCCAGTCGCCACCATAGAGTTTATGGGTGATCTGACGGTCCCACTCCGAGTTCTGGTCGAGGTCTGTGTCGAGCAGATAGAGGTTCATGCGGCCCACGTTGACTCGCCAGATGTGGCTATAGACGATGCGTCCCGGATAGGGCACCTCAAGGATGAGCGGCTGCCCGTCTTCGCCAAGCACTGCCTCGATGGGGAGCTGGTCGAAGTTCTGGCTTTCGTAGTTGGCGATCTGCTGGCCGTCGATTGAGAGCGACTGCGAGAAATAACCGTACTTATAGAGGAAACCGACCGCAGTCATGTTGATTCGGCTGTCGGAAGCCTGCTTGATATAGTCGCCGGCGAGCACACCCAGACCGCCGGAATAAATTTTCAGACAGTTGCAGAGACCGTATTCCATTGAGAAATAGGCCACGGAGGGGAGCTTGTTGTCCATGGGCTGTTTCATATAGTCCTTGAACATGGCATATACCTCCTTGATGCGGTCCATCATGGCGCGGTCGCCCTTTATCTCCTGATAACGTTCGTAGGAGAGCTGTTGGAGAAGCATCACGGGGTTCTCTCCGACCTGACGCCAGAGGTCATGGTCGATATCGCGGAAAAGACGTTTTCCTGCGCTGTTCCAGACCCACCAGAGGTTTTTCGACATTTCCTCGAGGGGCTTGAGCTCCTTGGGCATTTCGGCACTTACAGTGACGTTGCGCCATGTAGGAGTGTTTGAGTTGCTTACCTGAAGTTTCATAATTTATAAAGCTGTTTTTTGTTTATTTACCTGAATCGAGGCGACGTGAGGCTCTGTCGAGAGCCGTCTCAAACGCTTCGTAATAATATTTCACAAAGAAATTCCAGTCGGCTTTCTCCGAAGTGAGGAAAGCGGCGTGGCGGGCTTCCGAGCGGTTCACGGCATCTTCGGCAAGGTATCCGGCGGCGGCGCCTGCTATGAGGTCGCGCGAGCGGAAATAGTCGGAGTCGCCGCGATCCACGACATAGACACCGCATTGGCGAAGACCGTTCTTGAAATTATCGAGCACCCATTGTCCGAACCCTGCCTTGTCGGTAGTGACGGTAGGGACCCCGAAAGCGGCGCTTTCGAGCGGTGTGTAGCCCCACGGCTCATAATATGAGGGGAAGAGGGTGAGGTCGAGCGCCGGCAGAAGGTCGTAATAAGCTATGTCGATGATGCCGTCGTGGCCGTCGAGATAATCGGGCACGTAGACAACCCGGATCTTGTTGAGCTTTCCCGCGTCGCGGAGTTCGCGAATGCGCACGCATACGGAATCCGAATCCTCATTGAAGAGGCGATGAGTAAGGAAATCGGGTGCCGCGCTGTCCTTTCCCTCGAAGTCGAGAGTCATGAGCAGGCTTCCGGATGGTTCCTTCACCCATCCGGGAACGAGAATGAAAGCGAGAGCCGATGCCGATGCGGGCATTTCCTCCTCCATCTTCACCAAAGAGTCGAGGAAGAGGTCGAGGCCTTTGTTGCGGTATTCATGACGCCCCGAAGTTGCGATGATGAACGTGGATTCATCGAAATGTTTTTTCGTCAGGGCCGAAGCCACGGATATCAGTTTCTGACGTCCCTCTTTCCTCAGCCGGTTATATTTCGCGGTTTTGGGAACAAAGTCGGGCTCGAAACCGTTAGGAGTCACAACCTGCGGGCGGATTGCGAGAAGTTGCTCGCATTCGCGTGCGGTCACTTCGCTGACAGTCGTGAAACAGTCGGCCGCGTGGGCTGCGGCTTTCTCCAGCGAGTGTTTCGACTGCATGTTTAGCTCCGCGGCCATCTGGTCGCCGTTGTAGTTGTTAAAATATTCATAGAGGGGCTTGCCGTTGCCGCAGATGCTGCGGCCGATGCTTGTGGCATGGGTGGTGAAGACCGTGGCCGTGCGCGGCATTGTGAGGCGCGTATAGAGAAGTCCCATGCCGGTGGTCCATTCGTCGAAATGAGCCACGATGCGGCTTTCATCGGTTTTCAGATGGGCCGCAAGGGCCTTGATCACTATGGCCGACGCCACTGCGAATGCGCAGGATTCGGTATAGTCGCCGTAAGAATGGAGGGAATCAACTTTGAAATTCTCCCACATTTTGGCATAGATAGGATCGAGGTTCTTCCCGGTTTCTCCCGGATCCACAAGAATCACCTGAGGCTGTCCGGGAATGTCCCAGCGGCCGGTGCGTATCTTTATTCCCCAGGGAAGCTGAAGCTTCGAAGAGGCGGATTTGAATATCGATTTTTTCTCTTTGAAAACAGGGGAGGGGTTTTCATCGCTCCAGACATCGGGGCCTATGAAGAGGAGTTTATCGCCCATTGTCTCTTTGAGGCGGCGTGCTTTTGTGGAGAGCACGGCATATATGCCTCCTATTTTATTACATACCTCCCAGCTTGTTTCAATCAATAAATCGATTCGGTCGCGGACATTTTCGCCGGCATCGGATGCCGGTGTCTGCATACTGCTATTGTTTGCTACCATTAATTAGATGTATAAGGAAAATTACCTATGCTTCCAGACCTATTGAAAGCAAACCTTTACCTGTAATTCCGGTGCAAAAATAGTAATTTCATGGTAAAATGACAAATAAATAGCAGAAAAATAACAAATTAAGGTGCAATATATTTCTCAATTCTGAGTTTTGAGAAATATATTGCACCTTATGGGTATATTTGTAACGATCTAACAGATGATTGCTTCAGAAGGGGAGGTCGTCCGTATCATTCGAACCGCTGTCGAACGGGTCGACCGGAGCCTGAGCAGCGGGAGCTGCGCCGAAGGGTGCCTGCTGAGGCTGCTGGGGTGCCGAATAACCGGCAGGAGCGCCGGAAACTCCGGGAGCGGCTATTTCCTGAATGGCATATGCGCGGAGGTCGGTATACCATCTGCCGTTGAATTCGCGGCTTTCTGCATCTACCTGAACTTTATATGATTTCCCTACTTCGGGTTTTATTGTGTCAACACGATCGCCGAATGTATCGAACTTCACTCTTCTTGGATAGTTTCCGAATGTTTCGAGAACCCATTCTTTCTTTTTCCATGGGTTGCCGGCTTTAGATGTTCCTTCCTGAAGCGGAAGGTCAATGATTATCTTACCTTCTAATTCCATTTATTTGGTATTTAAATATTCTTTGCAAAGATAAGATAATAATGACTAAAAGCAAAGAAAGGCGAGGTTTTTATTTTAGTTGCGAGGCATATATCAGCGGAGTGTCGCGGTCGCGTTCATAGACTTTTTTGCCCGCTACGTATGTGGCTTTCACAAGGTTGTCGGGCGAGAGGGTCTGAAGGATGAAGAGCCGGTCGAGGATGAAGTCGTTGAACTGCATCCGCCAGTCGAGGAATTCGGTTGGCCGGAGGTCGAGCACAGCGATATCAGCTTCATATCCCGGTTCGAGAGATCCGATGCGGTCGTCGAGATGTAGAGTCTGCGCTCCGCCTTTTGTGGCCATATAGAAACTTTTGAGAGCTCCGATGCTTTTCTTGCGGAGCATTCCGACCTTATACGCTTCATTGAGCTGACGCGGGATGGAGAAATTCGTGCCTGCGCCCACATCCGTGCCGACGCCGAGGCGCACGGGGCGATGCGCGTCTTTGCATTCCCAGAAGCGGAACATACCGTCGCCCAGAAAAAGATTCGACGACGGGCAATGAGCCACACCGCAATCAAAGTCATGTAGCATCTGCCATTCCTCTTCTTTCAGAATGCAGCAGTGGGCAAAAATTGAATTGCGTCCCAAAAGATTGAAGTGTCGGTATATGTCGGTGTAGTTTTTCGCAAAGGGGAATAGCGAGAGGGCCCATTCTATTTCATCCTCAGCCTCGTCGAGATGGGTATGGAGATAAACGCCCTCGTTTATGTGGCTCTGGTATAATTCTCCGGCGAGGCGCAGCTGGATGTCGGTGCTTGTGGGAGCGAAGCGGGGAATCACGGCATATAGCTGGCGCCCGCGGCGGTGCCATTTTTCGAGCAGTCGCTCGCTGATTTCTATGGATCCTTCGGCCGAGTGATCGCTCAGGGTGGAGGGGAGGTTTCGGTCCTGAAGCACTTTGCCGGAGATTATGCGCGTGTTATAGCGTTCCGATTCCTCGAAAAGCGCATCGACGGAATCGCTGAAGGTGGTAGAGAAAACGTTGGCGGTGGTGGTTCCCTGCCGTAATATCTGCCGGAAGAACTGGCGGGCTGTATCGCGGGCGAATTCGGCGTCGCGGAAGCGCGTTTCGGTAGGGAATGTATATTGATTGAGCCATTGGAGCAGAGTGTCGCCGAAAGAGCCTATCATAGGCGACTGCACGTAGTGAACATGGCAGTCGATCATGCCGGGAATGATTACCGAGTCCGGGTATTGTTCTATGTCGGTGAGTTCCGGATAGATTGGGGCGACGTCGGCATAGGGCCCGGCGGCGAGTATCCTGTCGCCCTGAATCACCACAAGACCGTCGGGAAAATGGGAATAGCACCTCGATTCATCCTCAACGAGGAAGGGATCTTCATGGAATGTTACCATTTCGCCGCGCAGGGCGTGGAGTCTCCCTGCCGAAGCGGAGGAAGCTAAGTATTTATTTCTGTTTGTTTGCATGAGAGTGAAATCTTATCGGCAATTATAACACAATATTGCTAATAATATAACGGTTGCGGCAGATATTATGTTTCGAGGCGGCGCCGCAGAAAGAAACCGCGTGTGCAGAAAAGGAATAGGAGCGTTCCGGCACACTGCATGGCGGCGGTGACCCAGAATGCCGCGGCGAAACTTATATATTCAGCTATGAATCCTCCGAGCAGAATACCTATGCCCATGCCGAAATCCCAGGATATGAGTATGGAGGAGTTGGCGGTTCCACGCTGGTCGTGGCGCGCCACCTTAATGAACATATTGAGGAAAGCGGGATACATGCGCCCGTTGCCGAGGCCGATAAGAAGAGCCGAGGCGAAGTAGGTCCACCGGTTGATGGCCATGGCGAAAAGCGTATAGCCAAGGAGCGATGTCATGACGCCCAGCGAGCAACTCTGCGTCAGTTTACCTTGTCTCAGGGCCTTATGTCCGGAAAGACGCGAGAGCACCAGACCAAGGGAAAGCACGGCGAAAAATATTCCGGTCCCGTCGGTGATACCGAGTTCCTGTTGCCCATAGATAGCCACATAGTTGCTCATCACTCCCCAGCAAAGGCCGAACAGGCAAATGTTCAGGGCCATGAGCCATGCGCGGGATAGGAAGAAATGATCGAGATCGAGACGAGGTTTCCCTTGCTTGAGTTCGCGGGCGGGAATTTTCACGGTGGTGGAGCAGATGAAGCCTGCCATTGCCAGAAAGAGAGAGATCCAGAAAAGGAGTTCGAAATTGTCGGTGAGGTTGTAGATATAAATTCCGGCGGTAGGGGCTATAGCCATGGCGAGATTGTTGCTGAGACCATAGAATCCGATGCCCTCGTTTCGGCGTGAAGAGGGGAGCACATCTATCGCCACGGTGGAATTGGCCACGGTTGCGGCCCCGAAAGGGATTCCGTGGAGTGTGCGGACAATCGCGAACATCAGCAGTGTGCCCGCTCCTATATAGCCTGCGAAGCAGATGAAGAAAGCGAGGAAACAGATAATGAGCACTTTTTTGCGGTTGAAACTGTCGACGAGAAACCCGCTGAAAGGGCGCACGAGAAATGTGGCAACCACATAACCCGACAGAACGAGGCCTATCATGTCTTTGTCGGCTTGAAACTGCCTGTCGAGGTAGATGGGGAGCAAAGGTGTCAGGAGATAAAACGCGAAGAAAAGGAGGAAGTTGGTAATCATCACCTTCCAATATTGGGGATTCCATAATCTTTCGCGGCTGTCGGCAGTTGCTGTTTTAGTCATAGGCATTTTGTGAATTCGTATGCAAAATTACAACATTTTTCCATAAAGAGGTTGACGGAATTTGAACAGGGCCTCCATGGGAATCCCATAAGAAAACGGCGTTCCAAAATTATGAAACGCCGTCCTCTTGGTTAAAGGTGAGTAGGATAAATAAAAAATATGTTAGGTTAGTGTCTCTATTGACTGATTCGGGAGAAACCGACGGGTTATTCCTCGGTCTGGGTCTCGGCATATTCCTTGAGCAGTTTCTCCTGAACGTCGGAGGGAACGAGCTCATATGAGGAGAATTCCATCGTGAAGGAACTGCGTCCGCCGGTGATCGAACTCAGAGAAGTGGAATAGGAAGACATCTCTTTGAGAGGCACTTTTGCGTTGAGCTTCTCGATGCCGTTTTCCGAAGCCATGCCCATTATGATTGCGCGGCGTCCCTGGAGGTCGCTCATCACATCGCCCATGGTGTCGCCCGGAGTGAGAACCTCGACATCGTAGACGGGTTCGAGAATTTTCGGATTGGCGGCTTTGAACGCCTGTGAGAAAGCATTGCGGCCTGCCAGACGGAATGAGATTTCGTTGGAGTCAACGGGGTGCATCTTGCCATCGTAGATCATCACGCGGACATCGCGGGCATAGGAGCCGGTGAGCGGGCCCTGCTCCATGCGGTCCATGAGACCTTTGACGATAGCCGGAATAAAGCGGGCGTCGATAGCACCGCCGACGATGCAGTTATAGACCACGAGTTTGCCGCCCCATTCCAGGGGAATCTCCTGCTTGTCGCGGACATTGAGCTTGAATTCCTGATTTCCGAATTTATAGGTGTCGGGTTCGGGCATGCCTTCGGTGTAGGGCTCGATGATAAGATGCACTTCGCCGAACTGACCGGAACCTCCGGATTGTTTCTTATGACGATAGTCGGCGCGGGCGGCCTTGGTGATTGTTTCGCGATAGGGAATCTTCTGGTCGATGAATTCAACGGGAAGTTTCTCGTTGTTCTCGATGCGCCATTTGAGAGTGCGCAGATGGAATTCGCCCTGACCCTTGACAAGAGTCTGCTTGAGCTCTTTCGACTGCTCCACAATCCATGTAGGATCCTCCTCGTGCATGCGGGTGAGGATTCCGGAAAGTTTTTCGGAGTCGCTTTCCGTGAGCGGACGGATGGCGCGGGTATACTTCGGCTGCGGGTATTTGATGAAATCGAACTGGTATTCGCAGCCTTTCTCGTCGAGCGTGTTGCCCGTGCGTACATCCTTGAGCTTCACCGCGGCGCCGATATCTCCGGCTTCGAGGGAATCGATAGGAGTGCGGATCTGTCCGCAGACGGTAAAGATCTGAGCGAGACGTTCCTTGCCGCCGCGCGAGATGTTGTCGAGATCGGCTCCGGTTTTGAGCGTGCCGCTCATAACCTTGAAATAGGAAACCTCGCCGATATGGGGCTCTACGGAAGTCTTGAAGAAGAACACCGACAGCGGGCCGTTGGAGTCGGGTTTCACCTCTTCTCCTGTAATGGTTTTGGGTGCGGGCATCTCGCTTACGAAGGGGCAAACATTGCCGAGGAATTCCATAAGACGACGCACTCCCATGTCCTTTGCGGCGCTGAGCACCACCACGGGATAGATCGAGCGGTCCACAAGGCCTTTGCGGATACCTTCGCGCATCTCGTCTTCGGTGAGGCTACCCTGCTCGAAGAATTTCTCCATGAGGGTCTCGTCGTTTTCTGCGGCGGCCTCTACAAGAATCTGGTTGAGTTCGCGTGCCTTCTCGAGCTGGTCTTCCGGTATGTCGCTGATCACAGGTGTGCCACCCTCCGGTTTCCATTCATATTTCTTCATAAGAAGAACATCGATCATCGAATGGAAGTTAGGGCCGGATTCGAGAGGATACTGGATCTGAACTACTCGCGGACCGAAATGCTCGCGCATCTGCTCCATCACGTTGTCGAAGTCGGCTTTCTCACCGTCCATCTGGTTTAGTCCGAAAATCACCGGTTTGTTGAGTTTGGCGGTAGTGCGGAAAATATTCTCCGTGCCAACTTCCACGCCATATTCGGCGTCAACGAGGATAAGACCCATGTCGCAGACGCCGAGCGCAGTATAGGCGTTGCCCACGAAGTCTTCGGCTCCGGGACAGTCGATGATATTGAGTTTCTTGTTGTTGAACTCTGCGTTGAAAACAGTTGAGAAAACGGAATAGCCATATTCCTTTTCAACCGGGAAATAATCGGATACGGTGTTCTTTGCATCGACCGTTCCGCGGCGTTTTATAACTCCACACTCGTAAATCATAGATTCGGCGAGTGTGGTTTTCCCGGAGCCCTTCGATCCGAGAAGGGCGATATTCTTGATTTCGTTGGTCTTATAAATCTTCATATATGAGATTTTAAAGTTTAGGTAATTGCTGTTGTTAAAATTGCGAACGCAAATTACAAAAAAATGGAATAAGTCGGCAACAAATACGCATGTTTAAGAACATATTTGAGGCCCCCCGAAGCAAACAACAAAAAGAGAGGACGCGGTCACCCGATTCAAAACGGCTGGCCATGCCCTCTGCAAGATTGTTGTCGTAATTTCACTGCGCAGAAGTTATCGCCTTTTTACGATTGTCTGAGTCTCTTTCATTTTATTAATTGTTTTATATCGCTGATGCAAAATTACAATATAATCAATGGTTTGTCAAGGAGTTAGATTTTTAGGCTTGACCCTCAAGATCTAAGGAACGGGCCTGATTCGCGAAATGGCATGCAACTGCTGCAATGCATACCAAAACGATTATAGTCGAGTGTTTCTCCCTTGTTATTTGCGGTTATTTAGAGAATAATCTTTTCTTGCCGTTGATGATATAAAGACCGCCGGGAAGACTGGCAGTTGATTCTGCATCCGCGTGCATTCTTACTCCGGAGAGTGAATAAACTGTGACACCGGTGTTACGGTCTTGCCCAATGTTTTCAATACCGGTAGAAATGTTGCTGTAATCAATGTCTTGCAGCCAGCTCTGCAGAAGTGTTTTTGCGTTGGATGTCTGCGCACTGCGGATCCAGAGGGCGGGTGTAATGAAATTGCCATCGGGAACAAGCCTTTTTGCATCACTTTCCACGCCATTGATGCCGCTGCTTGCGCTTGACACAATCAGACCTATATTTTTGCTTGCCATTTCCTTCCCGTATTGAAATAGGAGCGATTGCATAGGAGCAGCCATGTTGCTCCACCATAGCGGGGCGCCGATGATGACGGTAGAATACTGTGACATATCTACATTTACGTGATCAATCGCCGGATACGAGGCGGCGTCATACGGATTATCTCGGATTGCAGCGATCTGGGCACTGCCGATGGCATAGTTGTTGGCGGCATAGTCGAGACCTTTTTCTGCAGGTTCAATTTCAATTACATCGGCCTCGATCTGAGTGCGGAGTTCATTGACTATTCGCTCCACGTTGTTAGTGTAGCTGTAGTAGACTATCAATGTCTTTGCCTGGGTTGCTATACTCGCCATCATGACTGTAACTATTAAAATTATCTTTTTCATAATTTCTGAATTGAGATTTCATAATGCAAAATTAGTTGGGTATAATCACTCATGAAAACCTGATTTCAGGGATTTATGCCCATTATTTCGGATTGTTGTCAATTCCGAAAAATAGGTTACTTTACCCCGAAAGCGGATTTTTCCATACCGCCGTTTATTAGTAATTTTGCACTTGAAAACTAAATCATTATGGCAAACGAAGTAAAAATAGACACGATACGCCGTCTCAACGACTATTACGGATTCGAGCATCTTAACTCGATGATTGCAGTCGGATATTATGAAGGGGAACCGGCTCCCGGCGCAACCACATACGAATTTGGCGTGTATGCCATCTATATAAAGGAAACCAAAGGCTGCGACCTTAACTACGGGCTCACGAAATATGATTTCGATGAAATGTCTGTCACTGCATTCGCTCCGGGCCAGAAAGTCACGACCGTCGTGGAAGAGGGACAGAAACAGCCACGCTGGACCGTACTTGCTTTCCATCCCGATTTTCTTGCCCGCACATCATTAGGCGGTAAGATGTCTTCCTACGGTTATTTCTCTTACAACAGCAACGAGGCTTTGCACCTCTCAAAAGAGGAGGTTGATTTGCTGAGCTCCGTCCTGTCGCTGATTGCACGGGAGATGAGACACAGCATCGATCGCCATTCGCGTTCCATTATAATATCCCATCTTGAGGTATTCCTTGATTATTGCATGCGCTTCTACGAGCGTCAGTTCTATTCGCGCGAAGTCATCAACAGCACTGTCATCGAGAAATTCAATGCCTTGCTTGACGGATACCTGACAAATGAAATCAGGGAACATGGATTGCCCACGGTGTCCTATTTCGCCGATAGGCTGAACCTGTCTCCCGGTTACTTCGGGGAGCTTGTCAAAACGAGTACCGGGACTACTGCTAAGGACATGATTGCAGAGCGCCTTGTAAGCGCTGCACGGGAACTCCTCAACGACCTTACCCTGTCAGTGACGCAGGTCGGCGATATGCTTGGCTTTGAATATCCGCAGCATTTTGTACGTTTCTTCAAGCGTCGCACCGGCCGCACTCCGAAGGAATACAGGTCAATCGCTGCAAATTGACAACCGGATTCTAAACGCAAAACATATATGACAATGAGACACGAAATCTTTGACAGGGACGTGCGCGGCGAAATGGTATCGCCGAATGATTCCGGATATGACCTGCTGATAGCCGACATTTTCGACACGATGAAGACAGCCACGGAGATGAACACCGGCTACCGCACACCTGAAGAAGTCCACGAGTTCATGGGGCGCATACTCGACAAGCCTCTCGACGAGTCAACCACAGTGCTCCCGCCTCTTTATATCGACTACGGCAAGCCTGTGACTATCGGCAAACGATGTTTCATCCAGCAATGCTGCACTTTCTTTGGCCGCGGAGGTATTGAAATCGGCGACGATGTGTTTATCGGTCCCAAGTGCAACCTGATAACCATCAACCATGATGTCAATCCCGACAACCGCAGCGCAACCTATGGCAAGCCCATTAAAATCGAGGAAAAGGTATGGCTCGGCATCAACGTCACCGTCCTCCCCGGAGTCACGCTCGGCTACGGTTGTATAGTGGGAGCCAACTCTGTCGTGACAAAAGATGTGCCGCCAATGACAATCGTAGCCGGTAATCCGGCACGAATCATCAAGAAGATAGAGCCTCAAGAGAAATAAGACAAGAATAAAAAAATAAGTAGCTAAGAATAATTAATGAACGAGCTTTAGCGTTCAAGATTTCATTAGTTACCTATGTCGATTAAATTTTCTTAGCTACTTATAATTCTCTCAATTGCAAGACCGGGGAATATCCCCGGTTTTGTTTAGTTAATCTCAACTGATGGAAATGGAATAGAACGATAATAACAGTTCGATTTCCCGATATGGAGATTTATTGTTATTTTTGCATAATCTTTGGAAGGAGACGCCGAGAATCTTACGCGAACAGATGACGAGCCGATTACTTGCAGCCCTCGAACAGGATAACTAAAAAACAGTCTGCGATGAACTGGATTATTCTTATCTTAGCCGGGCTCATGGAAGTCGGCTTTACATTTTGTCTTGGAAAGACCAAGACCGCGACGGGTCAGGATCTCGTCTGGTGGTGGATCGGATTCCTCGCCGCACTGTCGCTGAGTATGTTTCTTATGGCAAAAGCGGCGGGGCGACTACCCATAGGCACCGTCTATCCCGTATGGACAGGAATAGGGGCTGTTGGCGCGGTCATAGTCGGAATTCTTTTCTTTAACGAACCGGCTACCTTCTGGCGCATCTTCTTTATCACCACTCTTATTCTTTCGATTATCGGACTTAAAGTATTGGGATGATGACACGGGCTATGCGTCGATTCAAACAGCAACTTTCTTCGGAAGAGACGGAAAGAATATTGCGGATCGGCAAATATTGCGTATTGGCGGTTTCGGGCGACGACGATTATCCTTATGCCGTTCCCGTAAACTATGTATATGACGGCGCCGCGATTTATATTCACTCGGCAGCTCACGGACATAAGATTGATGCCCTCAGACGCAATCCCAAATGCTCGCTGTGCATAGTTGACAAAGATGATGTGATACCCGAAGAGTTTACCTCCTATTTTCGCAGCGTGATAGTATTCGGAAAGGCTAATTTCATTGAATCAATGGAGGATAAGGTGACGGCACTGCGACTGTTGGGCGACAAATACAGCCCCGGCATTGACCCTGATGCAGAAATCTCCAGATTCATAAAGACAGTCCGCATCGTCAGAATCGACATAGACAGCGTCACCGGCAAAGAAGCCATCGAACTGACAAAGGAAAGGAACAATTAGCTAAAGCAGTCCCATCGACTTGGCTAAACGACAGGCTTCATGTGTGTTCTTCACCTGGAGCTTCCCTATTATTTCTTGACGGTGTCGACTGACAGTGTGGATGCTGATGTTTAACCGATCTGCTATTTCCGCGCTTTTCATTCCCGTATCTATCATCGCAAGAATCTGGCACTCCCGACGACTGAGTATTGAATTGCTGCCTGAAGCAGTAAGCTCCTCTTTTATTCCGGAAACCGAATTGACTGTGAAACTTTTACCCTTGAAGTCAAAAGGTAGCGGACCATAAATGCAGATTGCGAATCTCAGGTTTTCTCCATTCTCGTCAAATATATAGTACATCCGGTGCAGCACTTCATGAATGTCTCCATCGATGAAACGGAACCGAAGTTTTGACATTAGGTAATAATCTGTTTTTCGGCTTTTAGGGAGATGTCTCAGGTAATGAAAGAAACGGAGTTCGGCAATATATTTTTCCTCCTGCTCTTCCGGCGCCATAAGAGAAAGTATCCGGCTTTCCCAGATAGAATTTTCCTGCTGATACTCGCCAATATCAAAGTTGCGAGCGAATCCTCCGGCAATGATATGGCTTTTGCCTTCAACCATATCGCTGACAACGATCAGGACATTCTCGACTCGTGCCCAGAAACGCATGTTGACTATAATATCCGACAAAGGAATGCACCTGTCGGCTTTTTTATCTGAGCGGAGTAATCTGTCGAGCGTTTTCCTGTTTTTTGTAAAATGGTTATTTCTGACCATTGCCGGTTATGGTTTAGCTTATTAACTTTGCAAAGCTAATCAAACAAATGGTTAAATACAAGTATTACAGAAAAAGACAAAATGCTTTAAGTAAGTATAAACTAAATTTGAACACTTACTTAGGGCATGATATATGATGCCGACAACATCCGGCTCTTATCGCGGAGCGATTGGAATACAAAGGAATATTTCGCGATTACAACTATTTGCGTCCACGAGAGAAAAAGGCACGCGATACGCTGTTGCGCAAAAATAGGGGCCGGAAGTATAGTGGTTAAGGATATGCCTCCTTTTACAGTCGCATTTGGAAATCCGAATTAAATATACAATTAAACTCTTATATGGAAAAGAAAATTATTCTTGTCGTATTTGCGGTTTTGTCCGGGTTTTCCGGGTATGCCCAGACCCTCGAAAAGATGATTTGGTTCAATGAGCCGGACAACTGGCAGATCAACGGCGGCACTCTGACAATGGATGTCACTCCCAACAGCGACTATTGGCGCATCTCGCACTATGGTTTCACGGTTGATGACGCCCCGTTTTATTATGCCGAATACGGTGGCGAGTTCGAGGCCAAGGTTAAGATTTCGGGCGACTACAAGGTGCGCTTCGACCAGGCCGGAATGATGATACGCCTTGACCATGAGAACTACATCAAGACAGGTATAGAGTTTGTCGAGGGCAAATATAATCTCAGCACGGTGGTCACCCACAAGACTTCCGACTGGAGCGTGATCGCGCTTGACCGCCCGGTCGAATACATCTGGATCAAGGCAGTTCGCCGGCTCGATGCCGTAGAGGTTTTTTATTCCTTCGACGACAATGAATACCACATGATGCGCAACGCTTGGGTTGAGGCAAACCTCCCCGTGAAAATCGGGATGTTCGCGGCCTGTCCCGACGGCAATGGATTCAAAGCTTCATTCTCTGACTTTAAAGTGAATCACCTCCCTGACAAAGTCCGCAGCGAATGGTTGAAGAACAACGCAGCAAGTAATAAATAAAGTGATATGGAAATATGAAAATAGATCATATCGCAATCTGGGCTGACGATATCGAACTGCTCCGAAAGTTCTACATGCGGTATTTCAACATGACCTGCAATGACAAATATGTCAACACGAGAAAGAATTTCAGCTCCTATTTCCTTTCTTTTTCAGAAGGGGGAGCGCGTCTGGAGATAATGAATATCCCCGGTAAAGACGCTCCGGCAGGCCGAGGCAATCTCAAAGGACTTGCCCATTTCACTATCTCGGTCGGCAGCAAGGAAAATGTCGATGATATGGCACGAAAGTTCAAGGAAGACGGAGTAGTAATCATAACGAGCCCCGCACCACGGGCGACGGCTATTATGAATGTGTCATCGCCGACCCCGAAGGGAACTATGTAGAGATAACAACCGACTAACACATGATATAGAATGAAAAAATTATTTTTTTGACCATCCTGAGCCTTTCATGCAGTGCTGCGGCAATGCGTCGCAATCTCAACAGAACACAGAGAAAGCGGATTTCCAGTGTGGAAATGTTCTGTTCAGCCAGTCTATGAACATAGGCAATGAGACAATACAAGCCGCCGAAAATGCTTTGCTCATGACTGCAGATGAGCAGACCGATTTGTTCTGCGACCCGAAAGGCATAGCAACCAATACATCCGCGCCCTTGTTGATGACAGAAGTAGACAACACCAAACCATTTACATTTACCGTGAAGGTACAGCCACAGTTTACTGAGGAATGAACCTATTCAGCCGGAGCTATCCTGGCTTTTGTTGATGACACCACTGGCAAAAGCTGTGATTCGAACAGGGTGAAGACGGCAATCATCGTATTGTAACAGTTCGGACAATCGACACCTCTGAAGACAACAACCATGAAAGGTCAGATTCAACATCCGTATTCCTCCGACTGTCGTCAGATACCAAAGTAATCGGCAATTATTATTCGGAAGACGGGGAAAACTGGCATCTTGTAAGGATTACAAAAATGAATATCCTGCCAGACTGAATTTAAGTATAAGTGCGCAAAGTCCCAAGGACAAGTCCCATATATGTCGTTTCTCCGATATAAAGTTGGAATACCGTCCTGTCTCTGATTTCAGAAGAGGCAAAATGTAACTTCCGCATGAAACAAGAATAATCGAATGGAATAATTCAGGCTCTTCCATAACGCTTGGCCGCGTTAAACGTTAAACGTTAAAGAGGAGTTTTTTAAATTCTTTTTTAGAAAGATATTGAAGTGCGAATTCTATCGTAAATGGTCTCCGATAAGTGCCTGAGGTAAGGTAATTCCGAAACGGAAGAAGATCTTCCGCGAGAGATGCCGACCGAATGCAGGCACTTGCTCCGGTCTGGTTAAGAAAATTCACAACATCGATACCAAAGCCTGCCGCCCTTGTCTTTGAACTGGTCATAGCATAGAAACCTATGTCCTCAAGTTCAAGAGCCGATTCATCAGGCATTGTCAATTGGAGCGATTATGTCCCGAGGCCGCTTCTCCATGACCAGAAACCGGGGAAGAAATCATTATACATGGCGGTCTGCAATCCGTCATCAAGAATCGGGACACCCAATAGGGGTATATTCCTAACGATCTCACCCACGGCTGAGAATCGGATGGAGCATTGAGCAATACATTCAGGATGTTCTTACGTTCGACAACAAGTGTGTCGGGTTCAGAATCGGTCTGGGCGCAGACCGCGATGCAATCCAAAACGGCTATGGTCAGGAGGGCAAGCCGTTTCATGACTTGACTTGCTTTTTACTTTTATACAGCCAATGATTCTTGAGCCATTCGCGGACAGGTTCATCATAGACCTTCAGGCAGGCATAAGCCACGGCAATGGAAGCAATGAAAACCCAGACAGAGACCCAGATATGGGTGCCCAACGGAGCATCCGCATGTTCAGCGGCCCATTTCATCTGCATATAAATCATTGGATAGTGGGTGATATAGAGAGGAAACGAGATTGCTCCGAGGAATTTGCAGACCTTAATTGATTTTTTGCCTTCAAGCGGACTGCCGGCTCCGGCAGCAACAACCAACGGGAAGAAGAGCATGATGGCAAGCGCACAATATAAGCCATTAAACACATTGGGCATATCACCGCCGATATGTGGCCATACAAGTATGGCGGCAATCGCCAGAGAGCACCACAGGAATCCATATTTCCTTAGGCATATCCTTAAGCCAAGCCGATAAAGCAGCAGACCTCCGAAAAACGGAGACAACAAGCGCCCCATGCCGATATAAATCTGTTGTGGCGAAAGGCCGAAACCACCTATCATGGTATAAGCTTGTGGTTCGCGTCCCTCAAACAATCCGAAGATGTCGAGATTAAGGCTTATGTCAATCGTAAAAAATGCCGAAACCGCAACAAACGCTATCAGTCCTACTTTCGAGAGCCTTCGTACAAAAACGGCATAGAGAATATTGCCGATATATTCCCATAACAGCGACCACTGTGCTCCATTGAGGGAATTGATTTCCTGCCAGCCGCGGATATCCATCGCCGGGGGTGTGGGAAACATCAGACATCCCAAAACAAGTATAAGGAGGACTTTCCACCAGGGTGTCTCCATTACAAGACTGAAGAACGGTGCATCGCTGAAGAAGAACCAGAAAGCCCCGATCAAGGACCCCATTATCACCATTGGCTGAAGACGGATGATACGAAGTTTGTAGAAATTCCATTGCGTCATCCCCTTGTGCCAGCGGTCGTCATAAGCGTATCCGATAACGAACCCTGATAATATGAAGAAGAAATCGACAGCAAGATATCCGTGATTGAGTATTTGAAAACAAGGTCCTTTGGAATATGTTTCAAAGAGGTGGAACATCACGACTATGGTAGCCGCGACGCCGCGTAGTCCGTCGAGGATTTCAAAACGAGGCTTTGATGCAAGAAGGTTGGTATTCATTGTCGGAATGATTGATGCCTATGTCGTTGCAAAATTACTTCATAATTATTATCGTATATTTTCCGATGTTTCCAAAATATTATACTATATTTGCACTTGGTATGGAAAATGCCTTCGTATTCGACGATGTCCTGCTTACTCCAAAGCAGCAGATTCCTATACATATACAGGATGAATGGGAGTTGTCATATATCATACGTGGTCAAGGCACGAAATTTCTTGGTGAAGAAACTCAACCGTTTTATGAAGGGGAGGTGATATTGATTCCTCCCAAGTTTCCCCACGGGTGGTTTTTCAATGGCGAATCCACAGATGATGATGGCCATATACACAATATCACAATATTGTTTGCCTCCGACTTGCCTACACGGCTTGCTCTGCTTTTACCTGAATTAACTCAAGTTGCCGATGTTATAAGCTCAATTAGTTTGCCGAGGAGGTTCTTGGGTAAAACCGCCGTCGAGATTACCAGTCTGCTTGAAGATATGCGTGATTTGGATTCCTCAAGTCGTTTGCCTATGATTCTCCGGCTACTACTCTTTATAGCAGGAAATACTGATTCGGAAGAAATTGGTTGTAAGCCGATAGACCGAACCACAAGAAACGCCGATAAACTACGCATTTACTGCAAATGTAACTTTCATGGAAACATCACATTGGAAAAGACCGCGGCCTATATGAACATGAATAAGTCTTCTCTGTGCAAGTTTATCAAAAAGCAGACTGGTCAGACCTTCACGGAATATATCAATTCTTTAAGACTTGAGAAAGCCGCGCTCTTACTTACCTCAACAACAGACCCGGCATGTGACATAGCATACGATTGCGGTTTTACGAATATTCCATATTTCCATCGTCTGTTCGCCCGCAATTATGGCATGTCTCCATGCGATTACAGAAAGAAATATTGTCAGTACACGTTGCCGCAGCCTCACGAATACGTATAATAGAGAGGACACCTGAAATAACGAACGGAATTATTCGTAGTCGATGCGCTCGATTTTGAAGATGACGGGGCGTGTACCGTCATTGCAGCAGGCAATCATGGTGTTCTCGTCGCGCATCCAGCCCTTCATTATCGAACCGCCTTGCAGACCAGTATAGATGTAGCGGGATATGGCATCCCATGCCTCGGAGCAAAACGGCTTCTTCGGTCCGCCTGCAATCTCATTGGGCTTGCCATCAGTCTTGACGAGAGTATTCAGACCGCAATGCCAGTAATCATCGCGCTCATCATCACGATAGAAAACAAACTCATCGCCTTTGTTATAGACCGGACACTTGCCGGAACATGGATTAGCGCAATACTGCTGCTGATATTCCGGATATAGCTTGGTGTCGAGCACCGTCACTTTCACTTTATGTTTCATTGTCAGTTTATAGGATTGTTGTTGATTCTTTTCTTCACTTTTAGCCATGCGGGGCTACCGGATACGCAGCACTGTCGCATTGTCCCGCGCATTTCCATGAATCGGCTCTTCGGAATGGAGAAACTCAGTATATCGGAACGGAAGAATTGACGCGCGGAGACGTCAAGCATACCTATAAAACAATGTTTGCCGCCCGATCTGTTCTCGTTGACCATTGTTGTTATTGCAGAGGCGCAACCGGATCCCCAGGGACACATAACCGCGTTCAGATCCGTGCTGTCGAAGTTGGCCCATGCGAAAAGGCCTGAAAGCATATCGGGCGTAACAAGAAACATCAAGCCTTCAATTTCATCAAATCTGTCGAGTCTCTCAATCGGTACAATATTCAGATATGGCTTTTCGGATAAGCGTGGATTAAGATTCGCTATATAACTGCGGACCAGTTCAGGAGACTGCTTGTATCTTTCAATTTTTGAAACGAAGTCATATATTCTCTCTTGTGCGGGTCCAAGACCCGTATATAGTTTGCCGCCTCCACAGGTGAGGCTTTCGGCATCAAAGGTCACAGTCTCTCCATTATAGGCTCTGTGAAATTGCTTGAACATGCAGCCCGTTATGTTCCGAGGCTCACTCAGAGGAGTATCAGTATAGACCACTGCAAGGGGTAACGGCGCAGATGCTCCAAAGCATTCACGGTATTCAGAGATAAAATCGCTTGTTGTCATCATACATTAAAGTCTATTGAAATAAAAAGCAGAACCCTTGCTTGTTGAACTGATAGTATATTTCTATACGTTCCGGAGTGTCGTTTTCGAGCAACAGAAGCAACTCTTTTGCAAATTCAAGCGTTGCGGAGCCGTTGGCAGTCACTATATTTTTGTCGCTGACTGCGTGCTCATGGATGTATCCGTCAGGATTGGTATAGTTTTCGTCTCCCCATAGTTTCAGCTGCTCCAATCCATTGCCGGTATGTCTAACGGTATTGAGGAAACCACATTTTGCCAAGAAAGATGCCCCGTTGCAGATAGCACCGACAATCTGACCTTTTTCGATTGCTTTTCGGATTATCGGCAATACCTGTTCTGCAATCGGTTTAGTCCAGCCAAATCCTCCGATAAGCACCAATGCGGCATAATCGTCCGGTATATTGTCGAATGTATAGTCCGGAATGACCTTGAATCCACCGATAGCACTTACGGGGTCTGCTGTGGGAGCAACAATCCTGTTGACATATTTCGGACTGGGTTTCAGTTGCTGTTCGTCGCTGCTAATGGCTTCCATCAGATACACCATCTCATGCGAGGCAAAATCAGGAAGGAGAATATATAATATTTCGTTACTCATTGTTTGTTTCGTTTTGAGGGGAAGGGTTATGAAGAGCCATTTCCAACATACAAAGTTAACGATAATTTCCCGATATTTAGTAATTTTGTGTTCGGCAAATTGTCAAATTCAAGATGGCCGCCAACTGCTTCAAAGATGAAGTAGCGAAATAAATGGAAACCGGGTGGAACAATTGACAGACTATTAAGAAATGAATATCGAAGAGCTTAGAGACTATTGCCTGTCGATGGATGGAGTGACCGAGAAGACTCCTTTCGGAAAATTTGCGCGGCGTTTTGATTCCGTGCTCGTTTTCTATATTCTCGACCACATGTTTTGCCTCACTGATATGGATGATTTTGCCTCAGTGACGGTCAAAGCTGAGCCCGAAGTTATTGAAGAATTGAAGATGACGCGCTCATCGGTCAGCAGTCATCGGAACATGAGTGAACGTCATTGGATACAGCTCAACCTTAACGGCGACATTGCCGACCGAGAAATCTACGATCTCGTCAAAAGGTCATACGAAATCGTCAAAGCGAAATATACCAGAACTACACGTCAAAAACATTAATTTCGGTAGGCAAGGGCAGTTTTCTCACTTATCTTATGGCGGTTTCAAAATTAATCACTAAATTTACATTATTCGCAAATCGGTTAAGTTATGGCAAAATACCTGAATCGGCTAAAAGTGGTTCTTGCATAACAACATAAGACCAATCTGTGGCTTTCACATACGTTGGGGAAAGACCTGGCGACTGTGTCGAAGTGGTGTACCAATACGGAACAACCATCTCTGGAGACGCTCCATATCATTGCCGATTGTCTCAAAATTGATGTCCGGACCCTCATCAATCCGAATGATGCGGTAATGGCGTCCGAGCCGGATGCGGAATATATCTCAGCTAAAGGAAAAAGACCATGAAAGAAGCAGGGTTTGTATATATTCTCACCAATCCGAGTTTTCGGGAGGACTGGGTAAAGATCGGCAAAAGTTCACGACCGGTAAACATCCGCTCGAAAGAGCTTGACAACACTGCCGTGCCGCTGCCTTTCGAGATATTCGCCACCTTGCAGACTGTAAAATATGACAAGGTTGAAAAACTTGTACATAAAACGATTGACCGTCTTACGGATTTGCGAATCAGGCAAAACAGAGAGTTCTTCAATGTCGCGCCTCAAATAGCTCTTGACATATTCCGTGACATAGCGCAGACTATTGACGATGCCATTGTTACAGAATATGTGGACAATAAAACTGTGAAGCAATATTCGATGGTGGAGCCTGAATCAGCAGAATTCAAAGATGATAACCCAGAAGAACCGATTCCGGATACTCTGCCGGACAAACCAAAATCCACCAAGAAGCCCAGATTCAAATTCAGTCTTGTCGATATAAAGATTGGTGAGGAACTGGTGTTTATCCCTACCGGCATCCATGTCAAAGTGGCAAGTGATGACTCAATAGAGTATGAGGGGCGAATTTATAAGTTATCCCCGTTTGTCGGGACTTTCCTTCCTGTAGATAAACAAAACTCATCCGGAGCCTATCAGGGAGCATTGTACTTCACATATAAAGGTGAACGTCTGACCGATTTGCGTTTCAAAAAGGAACAGAAAGCGAAATAAAGTCCGACTGATTTTTTTGACACTGAAGTTCCGATAATATAAAATTATGTGCATATGGCACCGGAAGAAAAAGCGAGACAGAAAATAGATCGGATGTTTACCGATGCCGGATGGGATGTCATTGACCGTGAGGAATATTCTGCGGGAATGACAGCAGTAGCCATTCGGGAAGGCCTGCTTAAGTGCAACAAGGAGGCTGATTATTTTCTTTTTTCTTAACGGTAAAGCCGTCGGTGTTCTTGAAGCGAAACGTGAGGAAGTGGATGTTACGGCTCAATATGTAAGTGAGCAGGTTGAGGATTATGCCATTGTCCACACATAGGAGCGGACGGTGTTCGCGGCCAAATCCTGGCGTGAAAGGAATGATTTGTACTTTGTTATCATATCATATTCAAATTGAGTTGAACATGATTATAAGATAACGTAAACCACAATAAAGTAACTTGACCGACTAACCGAACAAGTTAACATTCTCTATCATGAGTTAGACCAGATTATTTCTGTCCGATCTGCTTGATAATATTGCTGAATAAACCATCATATTCCTTAATCTTCGATATGATGCGAAGTTGCTCATTTAATGGTGGTATTGGCAAAGTTATAGCTTCTATTGCCGACTTGGTTAAACTTGGCAGCGTTGAACTTTTATCAAGAGTTTTAAAATCGAAGCTTTTGCAAAAATAGTAGAAGTATAGGTCATCCACCGCTTCATTAGGTTTCATTCCAAAGGCGGTATCAACATTCCAAAAATTTGTTTCAATAAATTGAGGATTGCTTATGGTACCTTTTCGACCGATTATAGTAGAACCGGATAAACAAGAATAGGTATCGGCCATGCCTATAATACCACCACTCCCATAAATTGGATATGAACCGGATAAATTCTCGACTTCCTTTTGGCTTTTGCCATTTATAACTTTTACCACGTCTCCAAGCCTTGTTAATACCCAATTATCCGGTAATTGCGGATAATGTGGGTTATCCGTTATTATCTTCGCCTTCGGATTGATGCGCAGGAGCATGTCGGCGCCTGGCTCGTCCGCGGAGTCTTGTGGCACGAGTTTCCCTTGCATAGCAAGGTCAAGAATCTTCGATTTTGCTATTTTGATATAAGATGATAATTGTATGTTTTCTTTATTGATTGTCTCTATTTCAGTCGTAATTTTGTCAAACTCCTTTGTGATATTTATTTGTTCAAAATAAGGAGGTAAGGGTAAATAAACTTCCTTTATCGTAGGAACTGTCAATTGGGGGGATACTGGAACCCTCTCCTGCTGTTATAAGAGATGAAATAGCAAGCAGCAGGTAGTCTATGGATAATAATTCAGAGGGAATCACCACCAACAAACGTATAATTGGCACATACGGCTCTGTTCTTTTCTTGCAAAA
The DNA here is from genome assembly GCA_900549375.1 of uncultured Bacteroidales bacterium. Taxonomy (GTDB): domain Bacteria; phylum Bacteroidota; class Bacteroidia; order Bacteroidales; family Muribaculaceae; genus Lepagella. The sequence goes on from URNY01000004.1 coordinate 34,216, forward strand.
CCCTATTGTTCCTCGTGCCGAGATAGTTATACTTTTTTCATTTACTGTGGCTTTATCGGTATAGCCATATAGACCGTCATTTTCAATTCCATTAGAAAAAATAGCAACTGTGTTCTTCTCCGTCTTGTCTTTGCTGAAGTCAATAGGCTTATCGCCTCCGGCTGCTATTGATTTACAAACCTCTTCCAATCTCACCCATTCCCAGCTGTCGGGGATTGGGAATGGCGGCTCGAAGTTCTGATAATGGGACGTGTCAGATCATAAGAAACCATGTAGCTAAAATTAAATTTCGATGCCTTATAAACCTAATTATTCCGATATTTCAGTAATTTTACAGTTGCTTTGATTTCAGAAGGCATGGAAATGTATGTGAAAAGATTCTCGGAACTCACGGTGGATGAGTTGTATGAAATACTGCGAGACAGGTCGCAGGTGTTTGTGGTTGAGCAGGGTTGCGCTTATCAGGATCTCGATGGGAAAGATGAGCGCTCAATTCATATCTTCATAAAAGAAGATAATCAGATAAAAGAGGATAAACGAATAAAGGAGAATCAAATAAACAAGGAGAATCAGTTAAAAGAGGATAATAGGATTCTTGCATATCTCCGTGTTATTATTCCGGAGGTGGGCCGCGATACAGTTTCAATCGGACGGGTATTGACAATAAAGGAAGCACGAGGACACGGGTTGGCCAGAAAACTGATGCAAAAGGGTATAGAGGTGGCTAAGTCGTTGGCCCCGACTATCGAAATTGAGGCTCAGGCTTATCTAAAGGAGTTTTATGAGAGTCTCGGATTTATAGCTTGCTCGGATGTATTTCAATATGAGGGCCGACCGCATATAAGCATGATTCTGGATTAGCGAGAATCGATGCTTGCAAAATTGTTTCAGTTTGCAAAATTCCTTAGAGAGGGAAAGCGGCGGTAAAAACGGGATTAGAAGAGGTCGGCGATTATCTCGTCGGAGATCATCACGCCAGAGGGGGTGAGGCGGAGGTGGTGGCTGTCGGAGGCTATGGTGCCGAGCCGGAGGTGCGGTGCGGCGGATCTGAGAAGGGCCTGTTTCTCTCCGATGCCGAAGCGGGTGGCAAAGGCTTCGAGGTCGATCCCTTCGGCAGTCCGAAGCGATGTCATGATTGACTCTTCGCGCAATTCCTCCTCTGTCAGGATCTCTGTTCCACGATTGATCTTGCAAGATTCAATAGCGTAGAGATATGACTCGATGTCCGAGATGTTCCAGCTCCGGGTTCTTTCGCCGTCATAGCTATGGGCCGAAGGACCGAGGCCGATATAGGGGAGGCCATGCCAATAGGCCGAGTTATGTTGCGAACGTCTGCCGGGTTTGGAATAGTTGGAAATCTCATAGCGTTCGTAGCCGGCGTCGGCAAGTCTCGAATCGATAAGGCGGAACATCCCGACGCTTATGTCTTCGGCTGTTTCAGCGATGCGACCGCTGTCGCGCAGACGGGTCAGCGCTGATCTCTCTTCGAAAGTGAGCGAATATGCCGAGATATGTTCCGGCGACAAACCGACGATGCCGTCAATGGATTCGGTAAGAGTTTCAATCGTCTGCTTCGGCAGACCGAACATGAGGTCGAGGCTGATGTTATCAAACCTTTCGCGCAGTATATTGAACGCCTCAATGGCGCGGCTGGAATCATGGCGCCGGCCTATTGCTTTCAGTTCGGCATCGTTGAGCGACTGCACGCCCATGCTGACGCGGTCGACACCGCAATCTTTCCAGCAGTCGGCCAGAGCTGGTGAGATGTCGTCGGGATTGGCTTCTATCGTGGTTTCGATAATGTAGGATCGGGGCGACACTTTGGTGAGAATCTCTTTTATTCCGGATGACAGCCGACGGAATTCATCGGCCGGAATCAGGGAGGGTGTGCCTCCGCCGAAATAGAGTATAAGAGGAGAAACCGGAGATTTCCGCGATTCGTTGCCGCAACTCTGAAAGAATGGCGGAGACGAAGCGACGCCAGTCAGCTTTTAGTGAAGCGATGCTGTAGAAAGCGCAATAGAGGCATTTGCTCTTGCAATAGGGCACGTGCACATATATTCCGCATTGTCTGTTACCGCCGATTGTTTGCATGTCGCAAAGTTATCTAAAAAATATTTTTCAAAAAATTTTTTTGAGAAGAACATTTTTCAACAAATTTGATTAAATTTGCGCTTTAATTTTTCCAACGGCATCAAGGGATGTCGGGCAGATAAGGTAAGAATAGACAGTTTTATGTCTGAGGTCAAAAAAGAACTGCGGTTCACAAAGATGCATGGTGCCGGCAACGATTACATATACATCGATGCCATGGCCGGTGCCCCCTCAAATCTGCCGCGTCTGGCCCGTCTGGTAAGCGACCGCCATTTTGGCGTCGGCAGCGACGGACTCGTGGCAATTCTCCCTTCACCAAAAGCTGATTTCCGAATGCGGATGTTTAACGCCGACGGCTCCGAGGCACAGATGTGCGGCAATGCGAGCCGATGCATCGGCCGCTACGTCTATGAGCGCGGGCTGACCGACAAACGCGAGATTACCCTCGAGACCCTTGCCGGAATAAAACGTCTCAGCCTTGACGTGAAAAGTGGAAAGGTGGGAAAAGTGACTGTAGATATGGGCGAGCCGGTTCTTTCGGCCAAACATATCCCCGTCAGAAGCCGCAACGGCGAGAAAATGGTTTCGGAACCTGTCAGCGTCTGCGGCAAAGAATACATCATCACGGCTGTCGGCATGGGAAATCCCCATGCCGTCGTTTTTTGCGACGAGCCTACCGATGCCCTCGTGCTTGGTGAGGGACCGAAACTTGAGATTGCTGACATATTTCCTGAAAAAGCGAATATAGAGTTTGCGCATGTCGCAACTCCCGAGCGGATAGAGATGAGGGTTTGGGAGCGAGGCACGGGCGAAACGCTTGCCTGCGGCACGGGAGCCTGCGCCGTGGCCGTGGCCGCGGTGCTCAACGGCATGGCCGGACGCAAGGTCACCATTGCATTGCGCGGCGGCGACCTGCAGGTGGAATGGCGCGAAAGCGACAACAGAGTGTATCTCACCGGAGGCGCGGAGTTCGTGGCCGATGGAATCTTTTACTATACAGATTATAACGACGATGCGGATAAACGATAATTTTGAAAAAGTGGCCGAAAGCTATCTTTTCTCTGAAGTGGCTTCGCGACTCGATACTTTTCGCAGAGAGAATCCAGGCCCGGATATAATCCGGATGGATATAGGCGACGTGACTCTCCCGATGGCGCGATGCGTCACCGAAGCGATGCACCGTGCCGTCGATGATCTTTCGGAGTGCGACACATTCCATGGCTATGGACCCGAACAAGGCTATGCTTTCCTGCGGGAGGCCATTGCCAAGGGTGATTATGCCGCAAGGGGAATCGAAATCTCGGCCGACGATATCTTTATCAGCGACGGTGCGAAAAGCGATCTCGGCAATCTCGGAGACATATATTCCGAAGATTCAATTGTGGCGCTTGCCGATCCCGGCTATCCGGTATATCTTGATGCCGCCGTGATGTCGGGGAGGGGAGGCGAGCTGAAAAATGGCCGCTGGAACCGCATCGTATATCTCGACTGCACGTCGGCCAACGGCTATAAGCCGGTGCCACCCCCCGCGCATGCCGATGTGGTGATTCTCTGTTCACCATCGAACCCGACCGGAGCGGCATTCACCCGCGCCGAACTCGAGGCCTGGGTCGGATACGCACTGCGCGAGAAAGCTCTGATGATTTATGATTCAGCCTACGAAGCGTATGTCGGAACTCCCGGTGTTCCCCGTTCGATATATGAGATACCCGGAGCCGAGAAAGTGGCCATAGAGGTGAGAAGCTTCTCCAAGACGGCCGGCTTCACCGGCCTGCGTTGCGGATATACCGTGGTGCCGGCCTCCTTGAAAGGCACCGACGGCGCCGGGCGTGAGATTCCCTTGCGCAATTTATGGAACCGCCGGCAGACCACCAAGTTCAACGGCGTATCCTACGTGACGCAACGTGGCGCCGAGGCATTGTATACGCCGGATGGCCGGAAATATATTGAGGAAACAATCTCAATCTATAAAGGGAATGCGCGGATAATCCGCGACAGGATGCAGGCCGACGGTTTTGAGGTTTTCGGCGGGGAGGATTCCCCGTATGTGTGGGTGCGTTCGGCTCATGGCGAAAGTTCCCGGGAACTCTTCGACCGGTTTCTGCGCACAGCCCGCATATCCTGCACTCCCGGCAGCGGCTTCGGCCGCAACGGCGAGGGATTCGTGCGCTTCACCGGATTCAACTCCCGCGCAAAGACCGAAGAGGCGATGGAGCGCGTGGAGAAGAGCCTTAAAGAAATAATTGAATGACAACAGACCTATAGCTGGGTCGAATAAAAAATAAATTATGTCAAATTTCAGATTTACAAGTGTGGAGGAGGCTTCGCGACGCAAAGCTGTGAAAGTGGAGCTCCCCAAAGAGAGAGTGGATGTTTACTACGGTAAGCAGGTGTTCAACCGTCAGAAGATGTTCGAATATCTTCCGAAAGAGACCTTCGATTCGCTCGTCAAGGCCATCGACAACCGCGAGCCCCTTAGCAGGGAGATAGCCGACAGCGTGGCCGACGGCATGAAACGATGGGCCATCGACAACGGCGCGCGCCATTATACCCACTGGTTCCATCCCCTCACAGGCAGCACGGCCGAGAAGCATGACGCCTTCGTGGAGCATGACGGCAAAGGTGGCGTAGTAGAGAAATTCAACGGCAA
>URNY01000005.1 GCA_900549375.1 uncultured Bacteroidales bacterium
CTATTACGATGATTTCAGCATGTGGGACACGTATAGGGCTCTCCATCCGCTCATCACTCTTATCGACCCGCAACGCAGCGGAGAGATGATGCAGTCGCTCGTGCTCAAAGGGGAGCAGGGGGGATGGATGCCGATCTTCCCTTGCTGGAACAGTTATACGGCGGCGATGATCGGCGATCATTGCGCCGCGGCGATAGCCGATGCGGCGGTGAAGGGTGTAGGCGGCTTCGACCTGAAGGAGGCCTACAGGCTGCTTCGCCGCAATGCGTTCGATTCGCCGGAGACCTTCGGCGAGTATGCTGACGGCATGGGGAGGCGCGCCCTGAAATCGTATCTCCATTACGGATATGTGCCGGTGGAGGATGGCGTGAACGAGGCCTATCACAAGCGTGAACAGACCTCACGCACGCTCGAATATGCGTTCGATGACTTCGCGCTCGCCCAACTTGCGGCTGTTGTCGGGGAGAAAGAGGATGAGGAGGAATTGCGTCGCCGTGCGGGTAACTATCGCAACGTTATCGATCCGGCTCTCGGGTATGCCAACGGGCGCCATGCCGACGGGCGGTTTGTGGCCGGCACAGATCCTTTCGATTTCAACTCAGCCATCACGGAGGGTGCGCCATGCCATTACACATGGTATGCGCCTCAGGATGTGGAGGGACTTGTGGAATTGCTCGGGGGTAAGGAGCTTTTCGAGGCTAAGCTCGACTCGATGTTCAGCGAAGGCCGTTATTGGCATGGCAACGAGCCTTGCCATCAGGTGGCATGGCTCTACAGCGCTATCGGACGGCCCGACAAGACGGCGGAGCGTGTGCGTCACATCATGGATACGGAATATCTTGACGCCCCCGGGGGATTATCGGGCAACGACGATGCCGGCCAGATGTCGGCATGGTTCGTCTTCGCGGCCATGGGCTTCTATCCCGTGGCTCCCTCGACCCCCTATTATTACCTCGGGGCGCCGCTCTTCGAGCGGATCACAATAACGCCGGCAACAGGGATCGCGGCGTCACCGTCCGGGAAAGGAGAGTCGCCGGCGCCCTCATTCACGATAGAATCCCCCGGCACACCGGCCGTGAGCTCGGTGCTCCTCAACGGCCGTCCCATCGCCCCCGATCGCCTGCCGCACGCCGCCCTCACCGCCGGCGGCCACCTCCGCTTCTTAGGGAATAGATGATTAGCAGATAGATTTGACGGATTTGAATTTTCGTCGTGCCTTTGTATTCCGAAAAAGTGTAACAAGTGACAATTTTTCGGAATAGGACTTTGGGAATGGAACGAAATACAAATTTTGACAGAGCCAATTCCCAAATATCGCCAAATTGGTTAATGAAATATCGCCAAATTGGTTAATTTGTAATCGCCATATTTGGTAATCTTTATACCTGTGGAGTGACTGGTGAGATTGTGCACGGCGATGTCGGGATTTTTTTGTAATTTAGTCTAAATTTCAACAGAATTAATAATCAGCGGAATGGATAACGGTCAGATTATATTATTTCAGACGCAGGGAGGTGAAACTAAGATCGAGGTGCGGCTCTCAAATGAAACGGTATGGCTTACCGCCGATCAGATGGCGGAGCTGTTTCAACGCAACAAATCTACCATATCAAGACATATTAAAAACGTATTCGAAAGTGGTGAATTACAACGTAATTCAGTTGTTGCAGAAAATGCAACTACTGCCTCAGATGGTAAAACTTACACAGTTGCATATTACAATCTTGACATGATCATCAGCGTCGGGTATCGTGTCAACTCGCATCGCGGCGTACAGTTCCGGCAGTGGGCTACTCAGGTGTTGAAAGAGTACATGATTAAGGGATTCGTTCTCAATGACGATTTACTTAAAAACGCCGGGCAAGGAAATTATTTTGACGAATTGTTGGCGCGAATCCGAGACATCCGCAGCTCGGAGAAGGTGTTTTATCGCAAGGTACTGGAAATTTATGCCTTAAGTATCGACTATGACCCTCGCACCGCCATCACCCAACAGTTCTTCAAAACGGTTCAGAACAAGATGCATTTTGCCGCCCACGGACATACTGCCGCAGAAGTTGTCTATGACCGAGCCAATGCCGAAAAAGATTTCATGGGTCTTACAACATGGCGAGGAGCTATGCCTACCAAACATGAGGCTGAAATTGCGAAGAATTATCTTTCAGAAGAGGAGGTCGATATGCTTAATCGCATTGTCAATCTATATCTTGACTTTGCCGAACTTCAAGCAAAGAGCCACATCCCCATGTATATGAAAGACTGGATTCAGAAACTCGACGACTTTTTGAAGCTGTCGGGGAAAGAATTGCTGAACCATGCCGGAAGCGTGTCAGCCGAAGTTGCCAAACTCAAAGCCAATGAGGAATACGACAAATTCCGCGAGCGCACCCAGTACCAGCTATCTCCGGTCGAAATCCATTTCCTTGAAGCCTTTGAAGCCGAAAGAAAGCGTCTAGGAGTCAAGAAATCCTAACTGACTACTGTGAGCTGTCACGCTGCGGCGTTGACAGAATGTTGACGTAAATTTTGATTTTGCAGACAATTCAACAATACTCCATCTTTAATCCGGCAATTCGATAGTTCGCGTTGTCGGATTTCTATTTGTGGAATAGTGTATTGTCGGCCACTCGCATAGTATCATCGCAAAAAAACAAGCAACTGCATGAACGAATTTGCATAAAGATATTAACGCGAGTTCGGGGATAAGAGAAAGCCTAAAAATGTTGAATCGGCAGCTTGAAAAAGTCACTATTCTTTTGGCAATATCATAGATATTTAGCAATTTAGTGGTATCAGACGCATGAGGCTTACTGATGCCGTCTTTGCCAGAATGGTTGTCGATATCCGCTCACTGGTTGAATCTATGCCATCGGAACAGAAAACTGATTTAGATGGCGGATTTATGACTGCCCTCACCGTCGGCGGCCACCTCCGCTTCTTAGAGAATAAATGATTGCTGTGTAATTAAAAATTGCTATTTTTGTAATAAGAAATGCAAAGGCCGATGCGGACGCAATTTATTGCGTCCCTACCGCGATGCATTCTATAGATCATAAATTCAAATACTTACTTATTTCTTTCTTTCCCATCTGATCAATCCTCTGTCTTAAAACCGATACGCTTGTGGGGTGAGGTTTTCTTTTTGTCAGCCTGTAAATCCGCAAGAGCTGTATTGATGGCTTCCAACTGAATGCGAGTGTCTTCGTTGATGTCATTATAGTCGGCAAAGATTTCCTCAAGATCTTGCTTTAGCTCTTCGAAGTTCTTTTCAAGGGTAGTGAGGCGCAAAGTTAAGGGATTGGCAGCTATCATCTGCCTGACAGTAACAAAAGCTCTCATTATACCGCGATTCACTTCAATAGCGGTTGTGCTCCTTAGAACACTTGAGAGCATTGCGACCCCCAATTCAGTGAAAGCAAAAGGGAGATATTTGATATTACTTCCTCGAGTTCCGTTCAAGGTGCCAATTTGGCATCTTGAAAGTTCATCTTTGGTTAACTCAAACATGAAATCGTCCCCTTCAAATCTTTCGATATTCCTTCTAACTGCTCTTTTCAGTTGACCGGTCTCTACTCCATACATTGCTGCAAGGTCAAAATCGAGCATCACTTTTTGACCTCTTATCTCATAGATTTTGGAACGGATTATCTCTAAATCATTCATGACATTCAGTTTTTAAGGTTACCGGCTTCCCACAATGCGGATCCCATGATTACAGAGTGGACAATCAAGAGTCAAATCTAATCCTGTCGGGCAAACGAGAGAATGAGAAAAGCGTAGCTGTTCGATTGTTCGATTAGCTACGCTTCTTTAAAAGTGATCCGGCCGGGACTCGAACCCGGAACCCACAGCTTAGAAGGCTGTTGCTCTATCCAGTTGAGCTACCAGACCAATCAGAAAAAACGTGTTTATGTTTTGCGGTCACAAAGTTAGTGATTTTTTTCAAATCCACAAAGAATTCGTTCATTTCCCATAATTTCAAGTTTCTGCAAAACTTTTTCGATATACTTGCCGCAGTTCAATCAGACTGGTTTGCAGCAAGCTTTCCTAATATTTCCTCAAGATTGTCGTGGGGAGCGAGATGCATGCGTTCGCGCAGACGATGTCGGTTCATTTTTACACTCGAAGGCCGGATATTCAACATGTTGGCAATCTGTTTAGTATCCATGCCGGCATAGATATAAACTGCCATCTTTAGGTCACCCTCGGTCAATTCCGGGAAAGTGCGTCTAAGGTTATCGGTGAAACCGGGAGATACCATGGTATAAATTTTTCTAAAATCCTCCCAGTCTGATTGCCTATTAAGATGACTGCTGATAATGGAATCGAGTTTACGGGCTTCGTTGCGGGTGATTCTGCCGTCATGTTCCATATCTTCTATGCTCTTGAGTACAGATTGTAGGACTTTGTTTTTTTCAGTCATCTCGAAACAAATGCTTGTTGTTTCCCGCCGGTTCATCTCTGCAATGGAAGTCTGACGCGCTACTTCCATATCTGCTTCGAGTTTGCGTTGCCGCTCACTTCCAACCTTTTTCTGCATAACAATATAAATTGTCATGGAGAGCAAAAGTAGCAGCATTCCTACGAACAACCATAGAGTACGTTCCTCTCTTTTCTCCTGAGCAAGATTATCGTTATAACGTCTTACACGTTCTAAATCTTCTATTCTTAACACTTCCTCATGATTTGCAGTTCTTACAATTGTTTCGGATTTCTCTATGAATCGGCGGGTAAGAAGAAGCGCGCTATCGTTCTTTCCTTCTCGTTCGACTCTGAAGCTGTTATCGAATAAAATATTAGCTTGAAGGAAGAGATCGACATCTTCAAGTTTATGAAGAAGATCCTTCAAAATGGAATCTCCTCCTATTGTGTCACCATCTCGGTATCGAAAAAAAGATTCGTACCATCGGCTCGTCGATGACATGTTTTTGTCACCTAATTGATCGGCCATTTTAGCTGATTCCCTCATACAGGTAAAGTCTTTCCTGAGAATTCCTATATCAAAAATGAGTTTGTTGAAGAACCATGGATCCATACGAAGAGAAGGGACATTGAGTAACTCACTGAGTACGCTATCAGCGCACAGGGTATCATTCTTATTTATGTAATGCAGGCCGATGTTGAGTTTCATCCACAGTTCCAATTTTTTCAGGCCGAGGCGTGAATAATTCGTGGCCGCTCGTTGATAAGCCTCAATTTCAATGTCTCCTTGTTCAAGATTTGACATCAACACGGCAAACATTACATCAGCGTGAGATTTCAGCAAAGAATCGCCCGTAGCGTCAGCATAATTCTTTACGTTTTGAAGTCTGATCAGATCAGTTGCCAAAGATTTGTTGATATGCGTATTGACCAAAAGATCAATCCGGGCTATGTCATAAGAGTATGTGACTGAATCAGCCAGCTCTCGTGCTTTGGCTGCATAAGTAAGCATACTGTCTTTTTTTTGAATACGATGATAATATTTGGCACGCCAGTAGTATACTCTGCTTTTAAGTTGTTGCTCTTCGGGGTGCCGGCCTGCGATACTGTCGAGCTGGCCTATCATGGAGATAAGCCTTCGGGGGTCGGAACATGCGGCATTTTCCCTATCCAACGCTATTGTAATGGAGTCTGCGTCTTTGAGAATCGGTTTCCATCGGAACAGATCCCTGTTTGGTTTTGAACAGCCGACAACAAAGAAAAGCATGGCGCTCAAAGCAATTGAGATGTAGTTGCGCATTGAATTCATGTCGTAAAGGTAAGGAATTATTTTAATGTAACCTCGTTATATTCGGCATGTAAACCTATAGTAACCCTATTTGATTTTGGAGAGAAACGGTTTTGACGTAGTTTTACGGAATCAAGTACTAAAAAGATAACCACAATGAGAAATCTAATGACAGTAGTGGCTATGGCCGTAATTTTCTCGGTAAGCGGCTTTTCGCACAATCCGGAGTATTCACATTATTATCATCATTCAAAAGAGATGCATGGCATACGTGTGGAACCCGCATCTGAAGGGAACATTCAAGAAATACGAGGGAAAATATGTAATAGCGAACGTGTCGCGGGAGATATCACCGCAAAAATCAGTTTTAGACTCGATCAGCAGAAAGGAGATAGTCCCTTTGCTGTATATGTCGTGCCGGTGGGAAGTGATGATAAAGAGGAAGTGCGGAGATTCTATGTCGAGAGTGGCCAAAGTGAAATGGACTTGAATCTTCCGGCCGGGAGGTATGACCTCGCTGTGGTCGGAAGTCGGGAAGATTATAAAGAGTGTGTGCTACTCTGCTACGAAGATTTGGAGATTTCCGAAGGTTTTGAGAAGCATGTCTCTTTCGATGAGGCTGAAATTTCGACAAATCTGGTTCTGACGGGTTCTGATGGCACTGTTATTGATGACTACAATCTGGTCAGGTGTGATCTTTATTTAATTATTGATTGGAAAAATAAGTTCGGCGAACTGGCATTTATCTTAGTAGGAGGAGCCGACAACTGGACCATGGGCAAAGTTTTACGGACTAATTGCATATCTGATTCATGGAAATTCACTCTGCTTGGTGAGTATCTTTGGACAGGAGCCACGACTTGTGTTGTCCTGCCAGTGGATTTCTCTCTTCCAAAGCAGACCCCTTCTTCCTCGAATTGGTTTAAAAAAGATGTAGGATTCTGCAAAACTCCTCTGAATATAAGAAAAGATGAGATTTTTGAGAAAGACGATCCTGACTATTACGCCTATAGCTATCTTCGAACATTACTAATTGACGGGGAATGGATTATGACAGATGGAGGAAACGGGGCACGCCCGGACGGTGCTCTTCGCCATAACGAAAACTTCTATGAATTTTGGGAGCCGGAGGGATACGATGGATTATCTAAAATAAAGATTTTTCCAAGCGGTTCGAATGTAGTGCTGCATGTGGGTGCGTCTCCTGATATACAAGGAATGCCAATTGGCCTCACTGCCGATGGGCTGCGGCAGACAGGAGTGCATCCTGAATCAGGATGCACCGGTTATTACAGTTTCACCGACAAAGGCGTGAAAGATTATTCGGGGAATCCTTATCTCAATGTCGCTCCACCCTATGGGACACTCGGTAACTGCGCGCCCACGCTGATAACAGTCCCAAACGCCGCGTCGTTCGATTTTGACTTCAAGGGAAGATACGGAGAGAATCTAACAATCGACGCCACTTCATATTATTCCCCGAGTTATGAATGGGACAACGAACTTCGTGAACAACTTGGATTGCCGGTTTGTGATGTTTCAGTAAAGGCAAATGGGAAAGAAATCTGCAATTCAATAGATTCATTTTTAGATGTACGGAAAGGAAGCGGAGTCATAGATGGCAAGATTTCGACCGACAATGTTATTGTGGACGGGACAATCCCGGGATTTTCAACAGCAGAGTTTCACTATGATTCGAGCAAAGGCAATGGTTCTTCCCCAACGTTGACGCTCCTCCAGTTCCGTAATTCGGAAGGTGATGTGACCGATCGATTCTCTCGACCGGAAGAAGGTGCCGTGACGGTATATGCGATGGCTCCCATAGAAAAACTTGATTTTACTGACGGTTTCAAGCTTTGGTTTGAGACAGGAAAGATATCCAAGATAAAAATGGAATGGTCGCCTAATGGGAAGAATGAATGGAAAGAAATGGCGGTCAAAGAGAATCCTGAATATTTTTATATGCCCGGATGGGGACATTTTTTCTCCGGCTCGCTTGCCGGAGTGGACAAAAAATGCGATAACGGATGGTATGATCTCCGGATTTATATCGAGGATGAGTTCGGTGCATGGCAGCGGCAAACGGTTTCTCCTGCGTTTCGTATCGGGAGCCCATCAGTAGTAGATCAGGTATCAAATGAGGAAGAAAACGTGAGAGTAATAGGCGGTTCTATTGTTGCACCTGTCACAGCTAAAGTTTATAATGTTTCAGGGAGAGAAACCGGTCGGTCAAATCTCGATGCAGGGATCTATTTTGTGGTTATTCGGGGAAGAACAGGAAAAGTAGTAGTCGGACGACGTTGACATATAAACTTAATCCATAAGAGGTCTGCTACAGCAGCAAATCTGGGCATCGGAATCATTCGGATTTCGGTGCCCTTGTTGCACTCGTAAAGCATATAGCTCAGAAAGAGGATGGAAAAATGTGGAAGAAATGAAAAATATCGATTTTTATTTTATGGATTGCGGAAATAATGATAAATTTGCAAAAGAACCCGACCCGTCCGGCAGCGAGAAGCCGCTTCCGGAGGGGTTTCAGTCATGAAAATTAATAGTGGGCCGGGGTCTATGTCATGAAAATTCAAAAATATAACTAATAATTAAACAAAAACTGCTATGTGGTTATCAAACTCGTCTATAGGACGTAAGTTCATCATGGCCCTCACGGGTGCATGCCTCGTCCTATTCGTTACATTTCACTGTTTGATGAACGCTATTGCGATCTGCTGGCCGACAGCCTACAACTCGGTTTGCGAATTCTTAGGCGCGAACTGGTATGCACTCGTGGCCTCGGCAGGTCTGGCGTTGCTCATCATCCTCCACATCATCTATGCCGTGATGCTCACAATCCAGAACCGGCGCGCACGCGGCAACGAGCGTTATGCCATCTCACGCACTCCCAAAGACGTGGAATGGTCGTCGAAGAACATGTTCGTGCTCGGACTCGTGATTCTCGCTTTCCTCGTTGTGCACCTCATCCAGTTCTGGGCCAAGATGCAGCTTGAGGAGATCCGCGGAGTCGAGGGCGCTATTCCCCCGGCAGCAGGCACGCTCTTCATCCAGATGGCATTCGTAGAGGTATGGACTCCGATCGTTTACATCATCGGATTCGTGGCTCTCTGGTTCCACTTCAACCACGGTTTCTGGTCGATGTTCCAATCGATCGGCTGGGACAACCAGGTATGGATCGGCCGTCTGCGCAAGATCGGATGCTGGTGGGCTTCGATAGTGGTTCTCCTTTTCATCGCCCAGGCTGTGGTGTTCACAGTCAAGGCCCGCGACCACTATTATCTGACCAATGAGGCTCTCCGCGAGCAGTATAAGGATATGGTATGGCCTATGATCGAGAAAGACTTCGGTCCTGACATGGCTCAGCTCGGCATGCAGATCGAGATGTCGCCCTATTCGCAGGTATCGATGGGTCTTCGCCAGATGGAACAGCAGCAGCGTCAGCAGATTGAGCAGCTCAACACTCCCGAAGGAAAGGAATATGTGAAGAACAATCCTCAGATGGCCGAGAATATGGATAAGCTCCAGAAACAGCTCAATGGTCTCGAGAGAGCGGTGAAATTCTTCGACTACCTCGAGCAGGATGACCAAAAACCCGAATTAATAATACCCGGTGCAGCCGGACAATCCAGATAATTAGCGATATGGAAGCAACAGATCAGAAAGTAAGAGTAATGAGTCCGGCCGATTCGAAGATCCCGGAGGGTCCTATCGCTGAGAAATGGACCAATTACAAAGCACACCAGAAGCTTGTGAACCCCGCCAACAAGCGCAAGCTCGACGTGATCGTGGTCGGCACCGGCCTTGCCGGCGCCTCCGCGGCCTCAACGCTTGCCGAGATGGGATTCAACGTGCTTAACTTCTGCATACAGGACAGCCCGCGCCGCGCCCACTCTATCGCGGCTCAGGGAGGTATCAACGCCGCCAAGAACTATCAGAACGACGGCGACTCCGTATACCGTCTTTTCTACGACACAGTGAAGGGTGGCGACTACCGCGCCCGCGAGGCCAACGTATACCGTCTGGCCGAGGTGTCGAACAATATCATCGACCAGTGTGTGGCACAGGGCGTTCCTTTCGCCCGCGAATACGGCGGCCTGCTTGCCAACCGTTCGTTCGGCGGCGCTCAGGTGAGCCGTACGTTCTACGCCAAGGGACAGACCGGCCAGCAGCTTCTGCTCGGCGCCTATTCCTCGCTCAACCGCCAGATACACTTGGGTAAGGTGAAGAGCTACAACCGCTATGAAATGCACGAGCTCGTGCTCATCAAGGATAAAGACGGCGTTGAGCGCGCACGCGGCATTATCGCCAAGAACCTTGTTACGGGCAAGTTCGAGCGTTTCGCCGCTCATGCAGTGGTCATAGCCACCGGCGGCTACGGCAACGCCTACTTCCTTTCGACCAACGCAATGGGCTGCAACTGCTCCGCTGCCATGGCATGCTACCGCAAGGGCGCATATTTCGCAAACCCGGCGTTCGTGCAGATTCACCCGACATGTATACCCGTTCACGGCGACAAGCAGTCGAAGCTGACGCTTATGTCCGAGTCTCTCCGTAACGACGGCCGCATCTGGGTTCCCAAGAAACTCGAAGACGCCAAGAAACTCCAGAGCGGGGAAATCAAGGGAAGCGATATTCCCGAGGAAGACCGCGACTACTATCTGGAGCGCCGCTATCCGGCATTCGGTAACCTCGTGCCCCGCGACGTTGCATCGCGTGCCGCCAAGGAGCGCTGCGACGCAGGCTATGGCGTGAACAACACTGGTCTGGCCGTGTTCCTCGACTTCTCCGAAGCCATCAACCGCCTGGGCATCGATGTTGTGCGCCAGCGCTACGGCAACCTCTTCGACATGTATGAGGAGATCACCGACGTGAACCCCGGCGAATTCGCCCGCGAGGAGAACGGCGTGAACTATTACAACCCGATGATGATCTTCCCCGCCATCCACTATACGATGGGCGGTATCTGGGTAGACTACGAGCTCCAGACCTCTGTGAAGGGACTCTTCGCCATAGGCGAGTGCAACTTCTCCGACCATGGCGCCAACCGTCTGGGCGCATCGGCTCTGATGCAGGGTCTCGCCGACGGTTATTTCGTGCTCCCCTATACCATCCAGAACTATCTGAGCGACCAGATTACGGTTCCTCATTTCCGCACCGACACTCCTGAATTCGATGCCGCCGAGAAGAAATGCTTAGAGGCAGAAGAGCGCCTGATGAACATCAAGGGAACACGTTCCGTCGACTCGATCCATAAGGAACTCGGCCACATCATGTGGGAATATGTCGGCATGGCCCGCGACAAAGAGGGATTGGAACTCGCTCTCCAGAAGCTGAAAGAGATCCGCAAGACTTTCGACACCGACCTCTTCATCCCCGGCACAACCGACGGTATGAATGTAGAACTTGACAAGGCATTCCGTCTGAACGACTTCATCACCATGGGCGAGCTCGTGGCTTACGATGCCCTTAACCGCAACGAGAGCTGCGGCGGACATTTCCGCACCGAGTATCAGACCCCCGAAGGCGAGGCACTCCGCGACGACAAGGATTACTTCTACGTTGCATGCTGGGAATATGAGGGCAGCGACGAGAAGGCTCCCGAACTTATCAAAGAACCCCTGCACTATGAGGCAATCAAGGTTCAGACACGTAACTATAAGTCATAAAAAATTGAACAATGGAAGATAATATAATGAAAGTCAATCTTAGGATATGGCGTCAGGCCGGTCCTAAGGCAAAGGGCGGTTTTGTGACTTATCCCGACGTGGAGACTACGCCCGATACTTCATTCCTTGAGACTCTCGACATTCTCAACGAGACTCTGATCGAGAAAGGGGAGGAGCCCGTGGTGTTCGACCATGACTGCCGCGAGGGTATCTGCGGTATGTGCTCTCTTTATATCAACGGACATCCTCACGGTCCTGCTACGGGAGCCACGACATGTCAGCTCTATATGCGTCGTTTCGCCAATGGCGAGACCATCACAGTTGAGCCCTGGCGTTCGGCCGCATTCCCCGTGATCAAGGACCTGATGGTGGACCGCAACGCATTCGACAAGATCCAGCAGGCAGGAGGCTATGTAAGCTTCAACTGCGGAGGCGCACAGGATGCCAACAGTCTGCCGATCTCGAAGATTCAGGCCGATGAGGCCATGGATTCTGCAAGCTGCATCGGTTGCGGCGCCTGCGTGGCAGCCTGCAAGAACGGTTCGGCAATGCTCTTCGTATCGGCCAAGATCAACCAGCTTTCGCGTCTGCCGCAGGGCGAAGTCGAGAAAGACCGCCGCGTGCGCGCCATGGTTGCCAAGATGGACGAACTTGGCTTCGGCAACTGTACCAACACCGGTGCCTGCGCCGCCGAATGCCCGAAGAACATCAAGCTCGCCAACATCGGCCGCATGAACCGTCAGTTCATCGCAGCCCGCTGCAAAGGCTGATAGACATTTGTCAACGCAATATAAGAAACGCGGTTCCTCAGGGAGCCGCGTTTCTTATATTGATTTTTTTGGATTACAGCTTAAAATATGTAAATTTGCACATTATATCAAAGTAAATTTGCATTTTATATCGCATCCTTGCCTCACCATAACCGGCAATAACAACTATTACAAATATCAACATGAATTTAAAGAAAATCCTTATTGCTTTGGCATTCGTAGGAATGGCTATTCCGGCTTTCGCTCAGGGGGAGGGGAATTACCTGCATGTCAAGACTGCCGACGGCTGGAAAGTGCTCAACCTCGACAAAGTGGACCGTCTCACCTTCAAGGGTGGCAACATGACGGCTTCCGACAAAGACAACAACGTAGTTGAGACCGTGCCTATGGCTTCGCTCGAGACAATAACCTTTTCAGAGCAGCCCGAGCCCTCGTCGGTGGCCTCCGTCGAGGCCGACACCGCAGCTCCCTTCAGTTTCGACGCTGCTTCCTCAACAGTTCACATGAACGCTGACGGCGATTTCAGCCTGTATGACATCGAGGGTAAACTTCTTGTCTCGATTCCCGCCGTGAAAGCGGGAGAAACCATCGACCTTTCCGCAGTGAAGGGAGAAGTGGTGGTGATCAAATCGGGGAATCATTCACTTAAAACTATCCTGAAACGATGAAGAAAACATTACTCGCACTATCAATACTCCTCGGCTTCGGTTTCTCGGCCTCGGCACAGCAGAAGGCCATCTACGTGAAGCAGGGCGACAAAGTGACCAAATTCAATTTCGGCGTTGCCGGCGACCTTAATTTCTCGAACAACGGCAACACTCTGACCGTGACAGGATACCAAGAGGCCATCGACCTGACGAAGGTTGACTTCATAAGTTTCTCGCCTCTGATCGACAATACCGCTCTCACCCCTTCGGCGCAGAAAGAGAAACTGCTCGCAATAGGCGATGAGATCAACAAATGCGTCGACATGAAAGGGAATGCCGACATGATCCGACTTTTCGCCGGATTTATGCGCAGCCACGAGAATTCGGGTCCCGTTTCGAACTATTATATCGATCCCCAATACTGGGATGTCCACAATGCATTCAATGATGTCGTTGAGTCCGCGCAGGCTCTGACAAAGGGAAGCATCGTATCCGTGTCGGCACTGCGCACCGCCGCTGTAGACCTTTACAAGCTTTCCGACTATTACGGAGTGTTCGAGGCCGATACCGTGGCCTGCGAATGGAAGAAAGTTTCCAACGCGCAGTATCTCGAGATCCGCTATCCCGGATTCGCCAAAGAGACATTCTCAGTGCGCCTTGAAGGATCGGGCACGGCTCAGAAATGGGATAATCCCAATGCCAATATCGAACTTCCCGGCAAGCTGACCCTGACATTCAGCCAGAACGGCAAGGCAATCGGCAGCGCGGAAATCACCAGCACCCTGAAGCAGGATGAGAACATAACACTCCAGACGGTATTCGCATCCGGCACATATGCCGTGAACGACGTGATGACAATATTGAACAACGGTATCACCGACAATGTGGAGGTGAAATTCAACAATAAGGTGTTCTGCACGGTGAAGAGCAATGTAGAGGGAAGGAATCTTCTTGTGTATGAGGAGATGAAAGATGCTGTCAATGCAGCCAAGCATTCGCACGACGAATATGGCGAATGCATGGACGACGGAGACCTGACGCCCCTTTTCTCGCATATTTTCCGCGGAACAACCGATGTGGATGTGCTCGGCAAATTGCAGTCGACGGGTCGTATCTTCAATCTTGACAAGCTTAACGGCTCTCTGAGTCAGGATTCGGATGTGGCCGATTGCGACTCTACCGACGGCAAGATCACATATTACAACGGAAAGTTCGTTGACTGGAATCCAAACACGGGCACTCTTCGCGTAACCTATGATATTCCCGAGATAGTGGAAGACAAGGCAAAATACCTCAACAATTATTCCGACGCGCCTTTCTTCTATGACGGCACGAAAGAGATGCAGGGATATCTTGCATGGCAGAAACATGTGAGTGAGGAGGAATTTGAAGGACCCGCTTCGGAGCCGAATGACGAGTTTAAGAACGGTTTCGTGATTCTCAACGGTTATCTTGTCCATGTCTGTAAACAGCTTGAAAGAGATTATGTCGATGGCCATGAAGTGACCTATTGGACCCCATGGACTTATAGCCGTTATATAGAGTCAAACGGTGAATTCACACGTGAGGACGTGGCTGTCGATGAGAAAGATGTGATACAGCCCGGCGTGATGGTTTATGAATATCATGAACTTAGTCCGGTAATCGTGTTCCCCGACCTGACAACTCTCCGCGTAGAGGAGTATTTCACCAAAGAGGCGTTCAAGGCTCTCGTGGATGATTATGAGAACATAATCGATTCCTACTACAGCATCACGGGTCAGGAGCGACCTGCAGACGATTCCGAGTATTAATCTGACAAGGAGTAAATGAACCGCCGATGACTCACAGTCGCGGAACGATTCTGATAGCGATCAGCATACTGGCCGGCGGGGCACGCGCAAGCGCGACCCCGCCGGTTGATTCCGTGGCTGCCCCGACGCAAACGCTGAAAGAGGTTGTAGTGGGCGGAACGGCACGCAAAACGCTGCGCGGCGCCCCCGACGGACGTCTCGACATCCGGGTCGGCATTGCGGGGGATCTCCCTTCGTTCATGGGCGGGGGCGATCCTGTGGCGCTCCTGCGCTCGCTTCCGGCGGTGCAGACCTCGGCCGAGCTGCAGCCTGGCATCTTCGTGCGCGGCAGCGGCAACGGTGCCAACCATTTCGAGAGCGACGGCGCAAGAGTTGTGAACCCGATGCATCTTCTCGGCCTCTACAGCGCGTTCAATCCCGCCTTCTACAGCCGTTATATCTTCCGCGCCGGCTATATGCCACCCTCAACCCCTTCGGTTACCGGCGGTTTTTTCGCCGCTTACACTTCCATGAGTCCGGACACGGTGGTAAACGGCGACCTTTCGCTCGGCCTTATCGAGAGCCACACGGCTTTGGGCATACCGATTGTCAGAGGGAAAGCCGCGTTGCGGTTCGGCTTCCGCAAATCATATCTCAGTCTGCTATTCCCGGATATCCTGAAGTTGGGAGATTCGAGGATAAAATATGGTTTCACGGATGTGAACCTCGCTTTCATCGCGCTTCCCGGCGGCGGACATGAACTGAAAGCCTCAGCATTTGCCGATGCCGACGGGATGAAACTCATGAGCGACCGCAACGGTTCCAAATCCGGCGATTTCGGATGGAAAAATCTTGCGACCTCTCTTGAATGGCGCTACCGCGGATTCACAACCATTGGCAGCTTTTCAAGATTCTCCAACAGTTTCCTGATGGAGGAGGGGGGACGTCTCTTGGACCTCCCCTCATCGCTATGGCAGGCAGGACTGAGTTCCTCCGGCATATTGGGGGAATTCGAAGCCGGCGTTGAACTTATTGCGCGTCGTTCCTCGGGGCTTACAAACCGCGGCATCGCCGGCGAACACGCGTCGGGCGACGCACTCTCGTTCGAAGGGAGTCTATCGGGACTATGGAAACATGGCTTCGGACGCTTCTTTGATCTGGAGGCCGGTATGAGGCTGACGTATTATCAGAACAGCCGCTTCCGGAGGCTCGTTCCTCAGCCTCGCATGCAGTTCCGCTTCCGGCTTCCGGCGAACGTGTCGCTGCGCTTAAGCTACGGGCGTCTCGCCCGTTTCGACCGGCTTGTGGAGATGACCACCGGCGGTCTGCCGGCCGATTTCACCGTTTGCGCCGACAGCGAGGCGCGGCCGGAAGATGTCCACTCGTTTGAGATCGGGGCCGACGGATTTATCCCCGGAGCCGGGATAACCATTACGGCTGATATCTATTATAAATTGCTCAGGCATACTCTTGAATATACCGGATCTCTGCTCGACATGACTTCACCCTCTTTCTCGCCGATGTCGAGGCTTGCCGACGGGAAAGGTTACGCCTGCGGGCTTTCACTCTCGCTGATGCGCCAGATCGGCAAGGTGAGAGGACGCATAGGTTATAATCTCGGTACGAGCCGGGTGCGATCCGCGGCCACCGGCGATGTCAGCTATCCCACGTCGCACGACCGCACCCATGACCTGACGGCGAATGTGGCCTGGGATGTGATTCGGGGGCTGACGCTTTCGGCATCGTTCACTTATGCCACGGGTACGCCCTATACGAAAGCCAAATATGGGTATATGATCGGTGAGAACCTGATATGCGAGTATTATCCCCATAATTCGAGTCGACTGCCCGACTATTCGCGACTCGATTTTTCATGCAACTGGACTTTCCTGCGCCGAGGACGGATGAAACATTCTTTGAATCTTTCCGTTTATAATGCATTGGCGACTCGCAATATACTCTTCATTTACACAGATTATTCGCTCGATAAAGGGATTCGGCACAGGGAATCGGTGATGAAAAGCATAATACCCGCGGTCGGATATAATTTTGAATTTTGAATGTTGAATTTTGAATTGATGCGAACTGAAGTTCGCTCACGCCACCACAGACGCAGAGGGAATTTTGAAAGGCGCGGACTGAAGTTCCCTTGGGTGGCCGTCGGAATGGCGGCTGCGGGGTTGCTCATGTCGTGCGAGGAGGGGGAGACACCGCAGACATCGATGCCGCTTGTGGTGGAGGGTTGGATCGAAGAGGGGGAGATGCCGGTGGTGATCGTGAGCCGGGCGGTGGATATGACGCAGGATGTCGGTTCGTTCGACGGGGCAGTGGAGAAATGGTGCCGAGTGTCGGTGTTCGACAACGGACGCAGGGTGCTTCTCACCGGCCAGCCCGATTCGCGCTATATGCCCCCTTTCATATATACAACTTCGGATCTGCGCGGGAAGGAGGGGCATACTTACAGGCTGATGGTGGAGACCGAGCGCGACACCGTCTATGCCGAATCGAGCCTGCCTGCCTCGATACTTATTGAAAGTCTTACGGCGCAGAAACGGGAGGATGCCGATTCTCTCTATTCAATCAGAGCCCGTTTGCGCAATGTGGACCCCGATGGATATTATAAATTCTATACACGCATAATGGATGGCGAGGAGCGCTATTATCCGGCGTTTTTAGGCACGTTCCGCGGCTCTGACTATGACCCTGAAGCAGGGTTTGTGATAACGCGCGGAATACATGCCGGCTACGACAACGCGGAATTCAACCATTATTTCAAGAGCGGCGACCGCGTGATGGTGAAGATCTGCACTATGTCGGCCGACCTCTATGAGTTCTGGAGAGTCTACGACAGCAACGTGTCGCTGTCGGGCAACCTATTCTTCACCTTTGCCGAGAACTGCCCCCATACGGTTTATGGCGGTTTCGGCTACTGGGGTGCATTCGGCATGTCGCGCCGTTCGGTGCGAATTCCAAAATGACACATTGAAGTATTAAGCCTAAGACCCCGTTCCCCAATATTTGTTAACGCTGGGGCGGTCAAGCGTTAACAAATATTGGGGAACGGGGTCTTAATAAGCGCCGGTTTTGCGGCGTGTCTTGCGGTTTGGGTCGAAGGGATTGGCCGTCGGGTCGAACGGCTCCTCCTCTTCATATTCATCTTCCTGCTCCTGATCGTTCTTCTTCTTATGCTTGGTCTCGGCCGGCTTATTCTTCTTGATGGCCTCCGGCTTCATCAGGTCGATTGCCGTTGCGAAGACATCCCACTGCTCCTCCTTGTCCCAGTTTTTCTTGATGTTGATCATCTTGGGATAATAGTAGGCAAGGTCCGGTTCAAGCCCCAGCTCATAGTTCCCGGTGTCGTAAAGGCCGTTACCGTTGAAATCCTCGATTACGCGAGCATAGTATTTGCCCGGCGTGAGGTATCGGAACGTTACGGAACCGTTGGTGACAGGTTCGCTTTTCATAACGGCGTCGCTTGCGGAAAGCAGCTCTACAAAAGCCGGGATATCCGAATCCATTCCCGAAAGATTGAGAGTAAGCGAGCAATAGTCTTCCTCTTTTTTTGTGGTGAATTCATGATTCAGCGGGCGTGTCGGTTTGCCGTAGATGCTCATGGCTGCCAGCGTATCGGCGAGAATGCGGTAGGTTGTGCCGTATTGCCATGGATATTCTATACGGAAATGTCGCGGCGAGACGGAATCGCGCGGCAGGAAGCGGAAATTCCCCGGAGCTCGCCGCCAGACGGTATCGACCTTCGACTCGAGTATGAAAGCCGCTGTATCGAGGCGGCTGAGAGGGGTCTCGAACTCTATTTCCACCGGTTTGTCCACATCCTGCGTGGAGGCGGAGAAGGTCACGGCGGTGGTAATCAGCTTTATGGAATCTTCGGGGGATATTTCGCGTTTCTTCTCTTTCTTCTTCTTTTTCGGCGCTTTCGGCCGGTTGGTGAAGAAGCGGAGGGTATCGGTGGAGAGCGCGAGGGCACCGGTGGAATCCGTGCGTTCATAAGTGGCGGCAATCCTCAGCGAATCGACTGCTACAAGACGCGGCGGCAACCAGAACACCAGAGAGTCGTTGGCAAGGCTCCGTTCGAGGACCGCTCCCGACAGACTTTCACCTTCCGGATCTATCACCTTCAGCGAAGGCATCGTTTCGGGGCGCGTGTTGAGCTTGAAGAAAACACGGGTAGAATCGAGACGCTCATATTTCGAGAGATATTGCGGACGTACCTGCGAGTTGAAGGTGCGCAGAAGTATGTCGTTGGGCAGGAAGCGCGTGCGCATGCGGCTCACAACCGTGTCGACTTCCCCGGTCAGCGAATTATAGGTGGTGTCGGAGGCTTCGACGCTCTCGGCCGAGGGGGAGACTGTCAGCTCATAGAATGCAATGTCCTCTTCCGGATTGCCGTATTTATAATCGTTGTCCTTATCGTCGAGAGCGAACACGCGGTAGGTTCCCGCCTTGAGCCCGCGGATAGAGAAGCGGCCATAGTCATCGGTCTTGGCCACCCTCAGCATCGGCAGTCGGGTGAAAGCGGTGTCGCTGAGGTTGGAATGCACGCCGACGAGGATTCCCTGTCGGGGTTCGAGGTTGCGCGAGTCGAGCACCATACCGGAGATGCGTAGCGAGTCGAGTTCCTCTCCGGTGGAGAAAGTATAGGAGAATCCTTGAAGCTTGTTGGCTTCGTTGTTGTCCTCGATGGCATCGGCGAAGTCGACGGTGTATGTGGTGTTGGGCTGCAGCGAGTCGAAAGTGATGTTGACGCGCCGGCCGACCGAAGTGACTTTCGGCACCTGTCGGGACGGGGGTGAGACCACGACTTTCTGGAAAGCATCCTTGACATTGACAAGCTCGTTGAAAGTGAGCGTCATGCGGGTTTTGGACACATTGCGCGAGCCCGGTGCCGGATTGGCGCTGACAAACATCGGCGGGTCTTCGTCGCGGGGTCCCCCCGAAGGATTGCCGATATTGGCGCAGGCTCCCGCCAGAAGGAGGATGGCCGCCATGGAGACAAGAGAGAGGAATTTTCTATGTTTATTTCTCGAAAGAGTCATACATGAAAGCGTGAAACGGACGTCAAAAATAAGCAAAATAATCCATAAATGAAGAGAAAGGTATTTAAATTTATGCCGGGTATGCAGAAAACATCAAAAAAAAGCCGTATATTTGCAAGCTGAAATAGTGTTTTCGGCACAATTCCACCGGCACGGCCTTCGGAAAGGGGGCGGTATCGGCGGGTATCATCATAGAAACGAACGTTTAGGCGCTACGATAAAAACGATTAAAAACAATAAATAACATAAATAGAAAAATGCAGAACAAAGGGTTTATCAGCACCATTGCGATCCTCCTGATCCTTATTTGCGGCTTCTATATCTCATTTTCCTTCGTAACTTCCCATTATGAGAAGAAAGCGCAGGAATATGCAGCTCTGAAGGCAAAGACGCAGGATGAGACCAATGATGTCTACAAACAAAGTCTGAAGCAATTCAACGACTCAATCGACAAAGAGAAAGTTTATCTGTGGTACACCTACAACCAGGTGCGCAAGATGGAAGTGGGACTCGGTCTTGACCTCAAGGGAGGTATGAACGTTGTTCTCGAGATTTCCGTTCCCGACATTCTTCGTCAGTACGCCTCGGGCGACGCCCAGCTGGCACAGATCAACGCCGCTATCCGCAAAGCCGAGGAATCCGGCACGAAGAGCAGCGAGAAAGACTTCATACAGAAAGTGGCTTCCAACATCCAACCCGGCGCCATGGCCGGCCTCTTCATCCGTGAGGGTGAATTCCTCGGAGCCTTGAAGTCGAACTCCAGCAACGATGAGGTTACCGCCGCTCTCGAGAAGCAGGTAAACAGTCAGGTAGACGCAGCGTTCAACATTTTCCGCACTCGTATCGACCAGTTCGGCGTTGTCGCTCCTAATATCCAGAAGCTTCAGGACAAGAACGGACAGATTCTTCTCGAGCTTCCGGGCGTGAAAGAACCGGAGCGCGTGACCGATCTTCTGAAATCGAGTGCCAACCTCGAGTTCTATGAGGTTTACAACTATAATGAGATTGCCGGCGAACTGCAGCGTTTCGCAGCCGCTTACGCTCAGCAGGACACAGTGAACCATCTCAACGTGATCGAGCTTCTCGGCGGCGCACAGCGTCCCGGCAGTCCGGTTGTCGGTATGGTAACTCCGTCGAACAAGCTTCTTGTAGACTCGCTGATGAACACCGAGCTCGCAAAGCGCACCCTTCCCTCCGACCTCTCGCTCGTATGGAGCGTGAAGCCGACAGAGATTCCCGTTACCGACGAGAAAGGAAATGTGGTGAAGAAAGCCAACGGCGAAGACAAGACTACTTCCTATTGGGAGCTCGTGGCCCTGAAGGGTGACGCAGTGCTCGAAGGCGACGCCGTTACCTCCGCATCGTCCGACTACGACAACATGCAGGGCAACATGGTCAACATGAAGATGAACGACCGCGGCGCGCAGGAGTGGGCAACCATTACCCGCAACAACATCGGCCGCCCCATCGCCATCGTGCTTGACGAGAATGTATACTCCTTCCCTAACGTAAACAACGAAATCACGGGCGGAAGCTCGCAGATCACCGGTAACTTCACGCCCGAAGAGGCCAATGACCTCGCCAACGTGCTCAAGTCGGGTAAGATGTCGGCCAAGGTGAATGTCGTCAGCAACAACGTGATCGGCCCGAGCCTCGGCGCCGAGGCCATCCAGATGGGCTTCATCTCCTTCATCGTGGCCATCATCCTCCTGATGATCCTGATGGTTGCCTACTATGGCTGGATTCCCGGTCTGGTCGCCAACATCGGTCTTATCCTTAACCTCTTCTTCACTCTTGGTATTCTCGCCTCGCTGCAGGCAGTGCTCACTCTGTCGGGTATCGCGGGTATCGTGCTCGCGCTCGGTATGGCAGTGGATGCCAACGTGCTTATTTTCGAGCGTACGAAAGAGGAACTCAAGAACGGCAAGAAGCTGCGTCAGGCAATTTCCGAGGGTTACAGCAACGCCTTCTCGGCTATCTTCGACTCCAACCTGACATCGGTGATCACCGGCGTGATCCTCCTCTTCTTCGGATCGGGTCCCATCAAAGGTTTCGCCACGACACTGATCATTGGTATCGTCTGCTCCTTCTTCACGGCAGTGTTCCTTACACGCATCGCCTTCGATCTGATCACTAAGAACGGCCGCTGCGCCAACATGACCTTCACCACGGCCATGAGCCGCAACTTCCTGACGAACCCGAAGGTTAACTTCCTTGGCCAGTGGAAAGTGGCATCGACCGTATGGATCTTCCTTATCGTTGTTTCCATCGCTTCGCTCGCAATCCGCGGCATGAACCAGGGTATCGACTTCTCCGGAGGCCGCAACTACGTGGTTCAGTTCCAGAAGGATGTTGACCGAGAGAAAGTTCAGCAGAACCTCACCCAGCTCTTCCAGAGCCAGGCCAACGACCCGACGGTTTCCGTGGCTGTGATCACCATAGACAACCCGTCGAAGCTCCGTATCTCCACCAACTACAAGATCGCCGATGAGAGCGAAGGCGTGGAGAACGAGATTTCCGGTCTGCTTTACAAGGGTCTGAAGGATGAGCTTACAGTAAACGGCAAGACAATGGAGGAGAACGCCTTCTCCGTATCCGACGAGAGCCTCGGCATCATCTCGATCCAGAAGGTAGGACCTTCCGTGGCCGACGATATCAAGCGCGACGCATACTGGGCTGTCGGAATAGCACTTGTCTGCATGTTCCTCTACATCCTGTTGCGTTTCCGCAACATCGCCTTCTCCGTGGGTGCCCTCTGCGCTGTAATGCTCACTGCATTCCTCATCATAGGCTTCTACTCCGTATGCTGGGGTTTCCTTCCCTTCTCGATGGAGATCGACCAGTCGTTCATAGCGGCCGTGCTGACAATCATCGGTTATCAGATCAACGATACGGTGGTTGTGTTCGACCGTGTCCGCGAGATGATGGGGCTCTATCCGAAGGAGGATCGCCGCAAGACAATCAACAAGTCGCTCAACCAGACGCTGAGCCGTACGATCATGACATCGTTCTCGACGCTGCTCGTGCTCCTCTGCATCTTCTTCCTCGGCGGCGACACTATCCGCTCGTTCACATTCGCCATGATATTCGGTGTGGTTGTCGGTACATTCTGCTCGCTCTATGCCGCAGCGCCAATCGCCTTCAAGATCATGACCTGGAACAAGAAGAACAAAGGGGGCGAGGCTGCTGCCGATGGCAAGCCTGCGCTCGAAGGCAACCGTCGTTTCAAATAATTGAATACAGCTCTTTTTAATATGAAGATGCGTCCGGAGAAATCCGGGCGCATTCTTTTTTTAACATTCTAAAGCAAAACAAATTAGAGCTTATTCCGGTTATTATTGCATAGTGCGGGCAAATCCCGCGCAGCAACGATCTATGAAGAACATCGGAAGAGGACTCCTCATGCTTTTAGCGTCGGCCGCGGCATATTGCGGCCTTTCGATGGCTGCCGAGCCGCAGACCTATAGAATGCCCGTGGAACTGACAGCCGAGGATTTCATCACCAAAGTCTACGGTGTCCTTTCTCCCGACCTGTCGCGTGCTGAGTTATGCCGCGACTGCCGGACGATGCTCGATCTCATGCCGGAAGAGGATAATATGGGACTATGGATTCAGAGCGATGACGGATATGAGGTGAGTTATTACGGCATGCGCATACCGGATGTGGCCGCCATGGCCTCGATAGAGCGCGATTCCATAGCCGATTTCGCGTTCTTCTTCCTCTTTTCGTATACTGATGCCACCCGCGGGGAGATGAACCGCAGACAGGCCTCTTTCAGCGGCAGCCTTCTGCAGGAAATGCAGGACATAGGGGCCTTGATGGCCGCAGAGCCGGGACCGGAGGATTCGCTTTTCGAGGCCACCGGCGAATACGCGGGTAATTTTGTGGATCTGCGACTTGCCGACGAGCCTGCCGTATCCGGGGGTGGCCGATATGTGCTATATCTCACAGTCGAACCGGGCGGAGCGCCTGAGAGCGCGCGGATGCCGATACCGGAAGCAATAACAAAGGCCGGACGCTGAGCGCCCGGCCTTTGCTTTGGAAACGGCGGGATGCGGATGCATTCCTACATCCGCCGATTATTTTTTAGAGGTCTTTTCGAGCAGGCGTTTCACGGCTCCTTCGAGCTGGGCGTCGGTGCCTTTGAGTTCGTCGGCCGGATTGTTGTAGATGATCACGTCGGGGTTGAGCTGATGGTTCTCAAGCACGTTTCCTTTCATGTCGACACTGGTTACCTGCGGAATGCCGAAATAGAGCGATGGGTCGATCTGTGTCTCCCACCATACTGCCGTCATCGTGCCGGGCACCGGGGCGCCGACAACATCGCCGATGCCGAGCGTCTGGTAGACAAAGGGAGTGCCGTGGGCGTCGCTGTAGTTGCTCTCGTTGACGAGCATCACCGAAGGCTTGGTCCACTGTGAGAAAGGCTCCGAGCCGATATAGCGTCCGCGCGGCATGAAGCGCACATATTCCTTGCCGCTGAGGAGCAGGGCCACATCGTTGTGCAACCAGCCACCGCCGTTGAAACGGGTGTCGACAACCACTGCGTCGCGGTTGCGGTATTTGCCGAGAAGCTTGTCGTAGACATTCTGGAAGCTTTCGCCATCCATTCCCTCGATATGCACATAACCGATGCGTCCGCCGGAAATTGAATCCACGATAGCCTCGTTGCGCTCAACCCAGCGGTCGTAAAGCTGGGCCGAAACGGCGCCGCGGCTCATGGGCTTGATCTCGATATAGTCGGTCTTGCCGGCGGCACGTTTCACCTCAAGGCGAGTTTTCTTGCCGGCCTTCCCTTCGAGGAGGGGATAATAGTCCTTGCCGGCTTCGATCTTCATGCCGTCGATGGCGAGGATGATGTCGCCCGGCTTCACATCCGCCTTGCGCGAGGCGAGAGGACCGCGGGGCAGAACTTCGGCAACCTTGAGGCCATCCCCCTTGTAGGAGGGGTCGAAGAACGCTCCGAGCTCGGCAGTGGAGAGCGAAGCGCCGTCGCCACGATAGCCCGAACCTGTGTGAGAGGCGTTGAGCTCTCCGAGAATCTCGCTCATAAGGATCGAGAAATCCTGGTTGTTGTTGATATAGGGGAGGAACTCGCGGTAATGCTTGCCATATCCGACCCAGTCGATGCCGTGGATATTCTTGTCGTAGAACTTGTCGTTGACCTGGCGCACCATGTGGTCGAAGATATATTCGCGTTCGAGCGAGGGTTTGCGGTCGTAGGGCGCCTCGAATTCCACATCGTCGGTGGAGCCTTTGCCGAGGTCTACTTTCTTCATGCCCGACCAGCTCATAAGGAAGAGGTTGTCGCCCTTGGCATCAGGCACGAGAGCACCGCTGACACCCTTGATGAGCACCTTGGTATCCCCTTTCTTGAGATCGCGCACCATCAGGTTGGAACCTCCCTCGGTGGCCGAGGCGATATAATAGAATTTCTCACCTTTCTTATCGAGGTAGTAATCGCCCACGTTTGCCGAGCGGCCTGTGAGGCGCGCCATGCGGTATTTGCGGTTGGCAAGGTCGAAAACAAGAGGCTTGGTATCCTCCTTATCCTTGTCGGCATCCGAGTCTTCCTTATCCTTCTTTCCCTTTTTGTCCTTCTTATCCTTCTTGTCTTTTTTATCTTTCTTATCCTTGTCTTCCTTATCTTTTTTCTCCTTCTCGGCTTTCTCTTTCAGAGCGAGCTCCTCTTCGGTGGCGCGGAAATCATCCCAGGCCTCACCGTCGAGCACCATCAGCACAACGTCCGACTGGTTGCCCCATGAGCCCTGGCTCTTCATGCCATATTTGCCGGTGGAGTAAGTGAGAGCCTTTCCTCCGAGCGCCCATTTGGCATTGCCGTCGGAATATCCGCTTTCGGTGAGGTCGATCACTTCGGAACCGTCGGCCTTGACGAGAGCAATGTCGGTATTGTTCCATCCGCCGATACCGATATAGTCGGCGAGAAGCCATTTGCTGTCGGGACTCCATTCGAAGGAGACGTCGCCGTCGGTATATGAATAGTTATATTTGCCGTCGAGAGCTGTCTCCACTTTCTTTGTCTTGGGGTCGATTACGCGCAGTGTCGTGCGGTCTTCAAGGAAGGCTATCTTCTTGCCGTCGGGGCTATAGACAGGCTGCTGAGCGGCGGTGGCGCACTTGTAGAGGGGCTTCTCCTCGATTTCGGTGGCATAGGCGAACTGTTTCTCATCCGGGTTCTTTATCGAGGCCGTGAAGAGCTGCCAGTAGCCGTCGCGGTCGGAATCATATACGAGTGTGCGGCCATCCTTGGAGAAGCTGACATTGCGTTCCTGAGCGGGGGTGTCGGTGATACGCTTGGTGGTCTTATATTTGGCGTCGGTCACATATACATCGCCGCGGATCACGAATGCGAGCTCATTGCCCGAGGGGGATACCGCCATGGTGGTGGCCCCGCGATTGGTGAAATATTTCACGCGGTCGCCGTCGTACTGGTCGGCCACGGTCTCCACATTGAGCTTGGAGGGCTGCTGACCTGGGGCCATGGTGTATATATCGCCGTCCCATGAGAAAGCGAGGGTGCCGTTGTCGGAAGCCGAAAGATGACGCACCGGGTGCTTGGCGAAGCGGGTGAGCTGGCGCCGGTTCTTGCCATCGGCCGAAGCCTCGTAGACATTGAGCGTGCCGTCTTCCTCGCTGATATACCAGAAGCCTTTGCCATCGGCTTTCCAGACGGGATCGAGGTCATGACCGTTGAAGTCGGTGAGCTTGGTGAAATTTCCTTTGTCGTAAAGCCAGATGTCGGAAGTCCCGGAGGAGCGCTCATGCTTGCGCCATACGTTTTCAAATCCTTTCTTGTCCTGATAGAGCATTCTGCCCTGCTTGTCGAAGCTCGCATCCATCACGGGAATGGAGAGGAACATCTCTGGGCGGTTACCGGCCTTCGTTATGTCGAGTTTCCATGTCTGGGAGAGGAAAGGAGCTCTCGAAGAGCGGGCGTCGGGCATTCCGGATGTGGAGTAGATAATCTCGCGGTCGTTGAGAAAGGCAATAGGCATCTCGTTGGCGCTGGAGGTAGTGAGCCTTACAGGCGTGCCGCCCGTGGCTTCGACCGAATAGATGTCGTTGGATCCTTCGCGGTTACTGGCGAAGATAATCTGCCGGCCGTCGGGACTCCAGAGTGGAGCCGTGTCATAAGCCGGATTTGAGGTAAGCTGGAGGGCTTTGCCGCCGCTTACAGGAACCGTGAATATATCCCCTTTATAGGTGAATGCGATGGTGCGGCCGTCGGGGGAGATGGCCGTGTTGCGCAGCCAGCGCGGAGTTTCGGCGAATGCCGTGACTACAGATCCTGCAATCAGCGCCGAGAGAAGTAAATGCTTCATGAGCTATATGTTTTAAGTTGTTTTTTTATCAATGGATTTTTTCTTCGTCATTCAGGAATGTTGACGGAGAGGAGTTCCCGGTAGGTGTCGAGGAAGAAGGGACGGTCTTCGAGATGCGGATGCGGAATGGTGAGCTCAGGCGACGCGAGATGCAGGTCGTCGACGGCCATGATGTCGATGTCGATCACGCGATCGGCATATCCCCCTTTCTTTGTGCGGTGAGGCTCCGGGGAGATACTTTTCTCGATGTGTTGAAGTGCATGGAGGACATCGAGAGGTTCGCGGTCGGAGAGGAAAAGCATTCCGATGTTCAGAAACTTGTTTTTCGATTCAAACCCCCAGGGCTTTGATTCGATATGGTGTGAAAGCTCGAACCAACCGAACTCCTTCTCGATGGCGCTGACCGCTTTCGAGAGGTTAATGAGTCTGTTTCCGAGATTGCTGCCGATGTTGATATAGTATTTCATAAGAGGAATCCAAAATTTTAAGGAACAGAGTCTAAGGCAAAGTTAGCAAAAATCCTCAGCATTATACCATCAGGAATGTTTTTTTGCAGTCATGATGGTATAAAAAGCGCCGGATGGTATTCTCACGAACCCCATCCGGCTAAGGAAATATATATATTAATTACAGTATCTAATCTTCTACCATTCTGATGAAAATTGCATCGGTTCCCGATGTGTCGGCCCCACTGGTCCACACAAGACCGAGATTAACAGGGGAATTCCATGCGAAATTGAAAGAATAATAATTTATATCCAAAGAGGAGCCGTTGTTGGCCGTACCCATTGTGGCGTTGGGGGAAGATCCGACCCAAGCCATCCAATAGAGCGCTCCGGGGCGTCGGTATATATCCCAGAGAAGAGGCTTATAGTTCACGCCTCGTGTCATTCCCTTCGAGCTCACGCTTGATCCTGTCATCGGCATCGGCTCATACCGGTTGGCATATTGGTTCACGCCGGAATAGCCGTTTCTCTGCCGGGCGTAATATCCGTTGGCCCGCTGTTTGAAGCGGCCATAGCCCGTGGCTCCGATGGGGAAGAAAATCTGAGTGCCTGTGACGGAATCGCAGACGAACGCTCCGCGCATTCCTTTTCCCGCGGTGTCTCCGTGTCGGGCGCCATAAACATCGGCCACTTTGTCGGCGGTTTCCTTGCTCCCGTCGGCATAAAGGACGCCGAATCCATAGATGGTGTTGGAGTTATTGACCAGATTGTCGATATCACCGGCTCCCATTATGCGGCATCTCTTGCCGTTGAGGGTTATTCTGGGCCCCCAGTTGGTCCTGGTGGTCGTGATCTGCGACCATTTCTTTGTGGCGGTCTGTCCCGTTATCTTGAAATCCTTGTTGCTCTGGTTTCTCCAGACAACCGTTCCGTTTGCGTCGAGATAGAAACCGTCGTCGGTATTGTTGCTCGCGTCGATAGGGTTGTTGGTGTTGTAACGGCGGAAATACGACCCTTCGGCCACCGGCTCATCCTCCTCTTGCGACCATGTGCGCATGTTTGAGGTGTGCCATTTGGTAGCGGAGGAATAGAACGAAACCGGCGCATATCCCTGCCGCACGAATATGTTGTGCACACAGGAATAGTTGTTGTAATATATGCGGATGATTCCGCCTCGGGCGGTTGCCGTGGTGCTTTTCGGTTTGTAGGTGAAATCGATTATACATCCCTTGTTGTTTTTGTCGTATGGATCGCCGGTGCCGGAGATAGAACCGTCGGGATTCTCCTGAGAAACGCCGGGTGTCGGGATTAACTCTATCCAGTCCTTGCCCGACTGGACCACGGCTCTCCACGGGCCGTCGGATATCAGCGGTTTGAATTCAGAGGCCGACTCAGTGGGAAGATATTTCATCACTACATGGAATTCCTCCTGAGAATCCCCTCTCCTCCAGATGCCTTTTGGATTCACGATGCGTCGCATCTGATAAATTGTGATAGGCTGAGGGTTTCCCTGATCGTCATATGTGGTGACGGTGTGACGGTTGCCGTTGCGGTCCTCGATCTCGGCTGTGAATTTCACTTTGGCCATGCGTCGATAGGCCACGTACGGGTTATTGCCCGTGTAGCCTGTCTGCTCCACCATCACGGCGGCACGTGTGTAGAACGGCAGTCTTACTGTCCATTCACCGGCGCCGTTTGTGGCTATGGAATAGTCGCCGTTCTCGCTGTCCTTGTGCTCTCCGGGGGTGACGTCGTATACGCGCCATCCACGGTCGTTGGTTTCGTAATATGTCTTGTTGTATGTATACGTTTCCGATCCGAAAGATCCGAATCTGTCATTGCTTTCGCTGATCATTCCGAAACGTGCCAGACGGGTCTTGCGGAGCGAAAGGAAACCGTTCCACGGGCCGTCGTCGTCGGGCGTGCCTTCGTTCCAATATGGTTTGGGACGCTCGGCCTCGATGTTGGCGCCGGTCTCGCTGAATGCATGCCATCCGTTTTCCACAATGTCGGCCCGCAACGATATGAGTTTATGCCCCATGATTTTTATAGGCATCGTCATGGTCTGATCGTAGAGATATGAGATATAATAGGGATCCTTGGCTATTATCTCTGGTTCCCGGTCGTAGACGATATGCCAGTCGTTGTCGTTGGCGTTGTTCTTCAGCTTGAGCGTCAGCTTGTAATGGTAGTTTCTCTGCGCATCATAGTTTTTGTCGGTATCTTTGCCGAGCATGAAGCGGTAGACAATCGGGCCGGAACCCTCATTGTTTCTGTAATATCCTATTACTTCCACGTAGGTTCCCGACACTTTGCTGTCCTTGAATCCCGAGCTGTTGGGGTTGTTGCCGTCGGGGAAGACAGGTTTGCCGTCAACTCCGGGCCAGACCTGCTTTTTGCTCTGTCCCTCTCCCTGCATGTTTTCATAGAAAAAGAGTGCGGGAGCTGTCTGCGAATGCACTGTTTCCGGGTCGAAAAGATTCGGCGACGTCCTGCTGACTTCGGGCCCGTTCATCCCTTCGGCATCGGATACGGTGATTTTCTCACCGTCGGCAATGAGATGGCTTGAGGCCGTATGGTCCTTGCCGAGATAGCAATATGTCGGAATGTCGCGGATCTGAATGGATTTGATCCATACGTGCACCCCATTGTTCAACCCGCTGCCGTCGACGTTGACCGTCACTTTCGAAGCCGCGCGTTTCATCCATGCATGAAGCGGCATGGCCGACCGGTTCACCGTCACGAGCGGTGCGTCGAAGCCCACGCTGCGCTGTTCGTCGGGCATGGTGA
This sequence comes from uncultured Bacteroidales bacterium, assembly GCA_900549375.1. GTDB lineage: Bacteria > Bacteroidota > Bacteroidia > Bacteroidales > Muribaculaceae > Lepagella. The sequence continues at coordinate 30,212 of URNY01000005.1, forward strand.
AATAACCGAACATCTGATCGTTTGCCGAGACGTTGTCGCGGTTCCATGTCAGCGGAATGTCCTTGAGCTCTTCGGGCGTGGACTCTCCGGGATGGAAGATATCATATTCTGAAAGGTCGCCCATGTTTGCCACGGCGTAAATATGGTATTTGCCGAAGGGAACACCCGGAATGGTAAACGTGGCTTTAGGCGTGACCTCGAGGGTGGCATGTGTGCCTTCGGGAAGGGCATCGGGGGAAGTCTTGTCGTTATCGGTGATGGCATATCCCATCATTTCCCCTTGTGTCACCTTGCGGAAGAAGCGGTTGTTGCTGTCGTATATGATGACACACAATGAATTGATGTGAGTCAGAGAGTTCCCCGCTGCACGCGTGTCGTCGAGCGCATCGAGAACAGGGCTGAAGGTCACGGTGGCGGTAAGCGCGCTCTCGCCGTCGCCGATTTCCGGGTCTATATCGAAATAGTCGTCGGAGCAGGAGCCCAAACCGCAGGCAATGAATCCTGCGGTCAGGGCAACGGTCGTTATATGAAGAAATCTACTGAGTTTCATTTTCATATATTATGCGGAATTTGTTAAGGAACAGAGTCTAAATTCCGAATTCAGGGTCGAGGAAAACCCCGGTGTATGGCAGCAATACGACTTCGGGGGAGATTCCTGTCGAAGTCATCCGTATGTTTACCTTTACATGGGTGTTGCGGGGGATTTCCATAATATCCAGTGGAAGGGAGGAGAGGAACTCCGAGTTGTCGTCGAGCACTACCGAAACCATAAAAGGACGGTTTCCCTGCCGCTTTGATTCCGGAAAATATATGTAAGGAGTTATGGACTGATCGGTTCCGGCCTTGATCTCGACAGGAGGGAAACCGCCGAAGTCATAGTCTGACCATCCGGCGTCGTCCGGCGTCTCGAACGAAGTGATATATCTTCCGTGCAAAGGGTTGGTGCTCGGTGTGCCTTTGGCAGGATCGTATACCGTGTTGCGAGGCATGAACCAGCCTGAATCGGCGAGGCCGTAGACCTTTATTCCTGTCACGCTCACTCCCGATTCCGGATAATCGTCGTCGGCCGTGATGCAGAAAGAGAATTTCACGGAGGAGCGGACAATGAAAAGGTGTTCGAGACGGAAAAAGTCGCCGGTGCCCTGAGGCTTTGGCACATCCACGTCGAACACTTCGCTCATCGGGATATAGTGTCTGGCCGAAGAGGCAGGGCTGTTGTCGATCAAAGCGGCGTTCGGGAGTCGTGAAAGCCGGATGTCGGCCACTTCATCGGCCGGAAATTGAGCGCCTTCGGCTATGGCGTCGAAATCGTAAGGGACCGTGGCTTCGTTGGCGAAGATCCAGATTCGCTTTTTCTCGCCGCTCGAAACCCTGAAACGGAGGTTGTCGTCGAGTATGGCACCTGTCGAGGGGTTCACCATGACAAGGCGGTTGTGTTCCACTATGCCCTTTGTGCCGTCATCGCCGTTGCGGACGATAACCACCCGGAGGGTGCGTATCTTCTCGAAGTCGGATGCCGGGCCTTCGAATGTATTGTCGTCGGAGGGGGAGAAGGCACGCGTATGGGAGGAGGGATATTCGGCAAGAGAGATCTCCAGCTCGAGCGTCACGTCCTCTCCGTGTCGTTGCGGCGTCGTCGGAGCGTCCGTGTCGCCGCATGATTGCAGCGACAGCGCCACGGCGGCAGCCATCAGATATTTCGCGATTCTTCGTAATGTCATCACATTTCTGCGTTATTGATGCGGACAATCCAATCGTTGATCTTTATGTATGTTCTTACCCAACTGCCTGTGCGGTCGAGAAAGAACACCATGTTCCAGCGGCTTTCGCGGTCGAGAAACTCCTGATTTCCCATCGAAGAGAATTCCTGGCTCTTAAGGAGCAGGAGATAGTTGGTCAGGGGTATATCGACGATGATGCGTCCGTTCTCCCGGTCGCGTATAAGAAGTGAAGCGCTGTGCCCGGCCATCAGGCGGGAGGTGCTGAACTCGGCATATCCGAGCTTCGCTTCAGTGCCGTCGTCGAGTGTGCCTGCCGATGCCTGACCGACGGCCCATGGAGCATACTCCCAGCTGTTGCCTGCCACGGGGAGATTGTCGCTTCCCAACATAGTATTGTCGTCGGTGAGCGAAAAGATGAAGTCATTGCCGTCGACAGGCTCTCCACTTAGATTCTGGAGAAGGAGCCGGATATTATTGGTGTCCTTCATCATCTCTACGGTTCCTTCGGTATAGTCGGTGCTTTCCGCGGGGACTGTCATGGCGAGGCATCCAAAGAAGAGGGAGTGCAGCCGTGTGCCTTCTGGCGATGTCTTGCATCCGGGCTTAAGTTCGACCCGGGGGTCGGCAAGCGGCGTTGCGGACGGCTCTGCGTTGAAGGAGAAAGAACTGTTGTCGCAGGCCATGCCGCCCCACGCCTCGAAGATGTATTCTCCCGGGCCGAGTGGGAGAGTCATGCGCCAATTCTCGTCGGAAAGGAGGTCGCGCGAAGTCTCTGTGACGGAGGTGATATATTTGCCGTCTTTGTCATAGACAAGAAGAGTGAGACAATCCACCTGCGAAGGGAAGGCGTTGGCGAACTCCATGTTGTAGTCATAGACGAAACGGAGGCGCACCCCTTGTGGACAGGGGTCGAGATCGTCGTAGATCGAATGGCACGAAGAGAACAGCGCGGCAAGCGCCGACATCGCCATGACTGCGAGAATATGGAATATGTTCCGTCTGAATGGATTCATTTTCAGAATTTGAAAGCCCTGACCTCCCCCCGCCACTGCGGGGAGCGGGGTCAGGCGCGGATTGTTTTTATTCGAATTCGATATTGTTGACGCGTACTGTCCATGGAACAACCTCGGAGTCTACGGTCAGATAGATGTCGGACGATTCATCTTTGGTGTCGGGCTTGGGCTTGTCGGGGTCGTTCTGCGAGATGCGCGGGTGTCCGAGGCGGGCGATGTTTGTGACAGCCAGCTTATAGACATTGTTGCGCACCACGGCGAACTCCATCGGGCCCATGATACCGTTGCGTCCGTTGTCGTTGTGACGGTTCCAATAATAATAGTAGCAATAGTATCCCCAGCCTTCGCGGTTGTCCTGGCTGCGCTGGTAGATAGCGAACCCGGCTCCTGTCACGGCAGCCTTGAATTCCTCGTGGACCTGACCGGAAGAGGGTTTGTTGGCTTCGTTCCATTTTTGCCATTTATAGTTTGCCGATTTTGTGTCGAGATCGGCTGGAGTTCCATCGGTATAGAGCACTTTGCCGTCTTTGTCTGTCAGCTGATAGCCGGTAAGACCGGTTCCGAACACTGCCTTATAGAGGGAGTTGGTGCGGTTCCAGTCGGGGATTATCGTTCCGTCGGGACCCTGCGTGAAAGAGAAAGAAGCGGAAATCGCGGCGTCGTAGACATTCTGCCATGTGCAATATATGCTTCCTGCATAGGAATAGAGAATCGGAGCCGTATAGGAATCGCCAAGGTTGGGATCGGCGCTGTTGATGGCGTTGATGAGTTTGTTGCGGTATTCGGCATTGCGATATTCGTCGGTACCGGCGGTAAGTGTCGAGAGGTCTGTGATAAGGTCTTCGTTGGCAATCATCTTGCCTTTGAAAACCACGCCTGTGGATATTCCGTTAACCTGGGCGTCGATTCCGGGTGTAGTGTTTTCCGTGAGATAACGCCATATTTTGTAAGTGCCCTTGCTGTCGCCGTTCTGCCAGTTGTCGGCAGCTCCGTTGGCAAGAATGTCGGAAATCTCGGATACATACCAGATTTCGTTGGTGTTCTGGATGTTGGAATTGTCAACTGTTCCATAGGCGTCAAAGAAAGGATAGTTGAAATAGTTCGAGAAGTCGGAGTTGATGCCGGCCTGTTTCTGCTGTGCGAAATAGTCTACGACATAGTTGCCCGGTTTGTTGCGGTCGAGCGAGCCGTCGGACTGGAGGGTGAACCATGGCTTCTCAGGTCCGCAGAGTGCCCAGCCGTTGTCGGCGGTTGGATTCTGCCAGGCGGTGTTCAGACCGTCGTTGGAGACACGTTTGAGGTAATAGAAGGATTTGCCCATATTCACCAGAGCCATCTTGTTGAGACGGATGTCGATGAGCTTGTCGCCTTGGCTGCCTTCGGAGGTGCGCAGATAGACCACGGGATAAGTGTTGGGCTCTGTCGAGGCGGGGGAACCGTCGCGGAAGTCGAAACGTGCGGCGGCACGCTCGACAAGCACAGGTCCGCGGCCGTTGGACGCGGCGGAATTGTCGATAGTGCCGAGCGCGCCCGCGCTTCCGTTGATCTCCGAGAGGTTAAAGCATTTGTCTTCGGTGGTATATTGGTCCCAGGCATTGATATCCTGCGGGATCTGACGGATGGCGATCTGACTGTTGCTCATCAGGAAATTGCCGCCGTTGGTGGTGGACCAGATTCCTCCTTCTGTCTGGTTCTCTGTCACAGTGACTGTCCAGGGAGTGTTGATCCATTCTTTATCGCCATATTGCGCGTTGCTGAGTCTCTCGACCATTCCTCCTGTCGGGTTGGCCACTACGAAGATGCATATCTGGTCGCTGAACGAAGCTGCGTCTGCATAATAGTTGTTCAGCTCGGTCTTCTGGAATTTGGCAGTGGCATGATATGTGCCGGTGTTGATGGCGTCGGTATGTTTGAAAATGTTGTCCTTGAGCACAGTGGAGGCTCCGATGAATCCATAGTCTTTGCGGGCGAGGATGAGAAGCACTTCATTCACATTGTTTTCAGCATCGCTACCGACTTCCGTGCCGTTATTAGAGGTGTTTTCGCCATCGGTCCATGAGCGGGTGCCACCCATGCCGGGCATCTTGAAGTTAATGCCGAGGTAAACGCCCGGAGCGTCGTCGCCGCCGTTCACTCCGTTCCCCTTGTTGTCGGGATTGAAGTCGTCGCTGCAGCCGGCCAGAATGAGAAGGGAGGCTGCGCTGACCATAAATCTGCTTAAGTGGTTCATGATGATATATCTGTTTTAATTAATTTTTGAAAATTTATATTCAGGGCATTTCCTGTACGGCTCCTCCTTCGATGGCTATCAGGGCGTCGATTGCCGCTCCGGCTTGCTTAACCCCGAGTCCGTAGGCTTTCTGAAGGAGGGCTTTCGCACCATTGTAATTGCCTTTGAGCCCTTCGCATACTCCCCGGGCATAAGTGGCTTCCGGAGAGTCGCCTGCTTTCAGCAGATAGGCCCCGGCCTTTTCCAGACGCCCCTGACGCATTTCGATGTTGGCGGCGTTTAGGTTGGCCTCCGGAGAGTCGGGAAACAAGCGTACGGCTGTCATGAAGGCTTCTTCGTATTTCGGAGAATTCCTGTCCATCGTGTTGGCCGCAGCGAACATCTCATTAAGACTGAGTTTGCGCGGGTCGGAGAATAACAGTCGTTTGATTTCGCCTATATCGGTATAGTTCCTTACGTTGTATTCCACCGTATAATCCGAATGGCGGAGTCCCGGGTACACTTCCCTAAGAAGGAATTCGTATTGAACAGGGAAGCGTTTGCGTAATGCGTCGTTCTTGGGGTCGGGCATCATGTCGGAATCGATGATTGCCAGAATAGCCGCGCGGTTCTCGATCGATGAACTCTCCACGTACCGGCGCAGACCTGCCCAGTCTTCGGGTTCGTAGGATGTTGAAATGATATTGGCCGGGAAAGTATACTGGCTGAGCACATAGTCCTTGAGCGTGGCAGTCCTGCCTTTGGCAAGGCGCACGTTGTTGGCGTAGGAACCTTCGGGGGAAGCATATCCTTTTATTGTCATGGATTTGAATTCCACGTCTTTGTCGAGACGTACGGAGTCGATTGTGGCGCGGATACGGGCCAGCTCGGCGGGGTTGCGTCTGTAATCGGGATATAGCTCGGTGCGGTTCACAGGGAAGTCAATATATGCCGAACCCTTTATTTCGCGGTGTTTCACTATTTCCGCTTTTGGCTCGATGAATGCGAACGACGGCGGGAACATTACGGCGGTGCGTTTCGGTTCCATGTCGAGTTTCAAGACGGGAACTCCGACGGCAGCTATCGGTTCGCCACAGCAGCCGCAGGATCTTGCGGAGAGCACGACCTGAGCTTTAGCCATCCAGGGGCGGTAGGTGGTCGAGGCCTCATATGGTTTGACGAGTCCGCGTTTGGCTTTGTAGATAGCGGGTGCCGGCCATTCGTCACGATTGAGTCTCAGCCAGTGGTAATAGCGGGCATGTCCTGCCACGGTCACAGCAGGAAGAGGGAGGGTGTCGGTGCCGTTTACGAGCATCGGCGTCACTGTGACCTCCCGATTGCGGTTCATGCCGTTGTAGCCGCTGAGGTCGAGATTCATCTTGAGGAAAAGATTGTCGTCGGTTCGGGCGATGTCGATATCCGTTGCCTTGACGGCGTCGGTCGGCACCTCGCTGACGGCATTTGCCGCCGGCATGAGCGCGGCGGCCATTATGGCGATGCAGTATAGCTTCTTGAAGTTCATGATCAGAAAACGTAGATTAGATTGATGGTTGCCTTTGTCGGGCCGACGTAATTGTGTACTTTCTTTTCAGCGAGTTTTGTGCCGCATACGGCGCAAGGATAGGAGTCATATCTGGTATAGGCCCATCCGATTCCGATTTCGGCCTCCATGCTCCAGTGCTTGGCGAGAATCCAGGTATAGCCATAGGCTATGCCTATTCCCGCATACCATCCCTGATGCCGTTGTGTCTTGAGAAGGTCGTAGCGCGTTCCGAGGAAATTGAAACCGTTTTTCCATCCCCCGAAGTTGTATTGTCCTCCGAGAAGATGCGCGCCTACGAAATGCCCTGAAAATCGGTCGCAGAACCAATATCTGGCTTCCGGCTGAACGAGCCAGTGTTTCCACCGGCGTCCGTTGTCGAGTGTCCATGCGTTGAAATTGCCGGATATGTCAAGGCTCCATTTGGGTGCCAGCCCCACCTCCAGCCCGAGATTGGGAGTGAGTGTGGCGTCGTAAATCAGATTTGTCTTTATTCCGACCTGCGCGTTGGCCGTCAGACAGAAAACTGCTGTAAGCAGAATGGTTATACGGATTATCGATTTCATATCGAAGTGATTAGCTTTTTTTAATGTCGGTCAGTCCCGGTTATGTCCGGCATGTCGTAGGTGTCCGTTGTATTGTTAATCGGCATCCGGATGGTAACGTGGCGAGGTTTAAAATTTCGCCTTTTGTAAGCTTTTTCCTCTCTAACGGTGTAAATACTCATTCAAAAGTGGGCCGGTCGCTCATTCAAAAATGGGCCACCCGT
>URNY01000006.1 GCA_900549375.1 uncultured Bacteroidales bacterium
TATTAAACGAAAAACGGGAAGTGTTCAGTGGTCAGATAATGATTTTGAAATAATTCATGAAGCCAATCACAATGAAGCAATGACTATTTATGATGTTTTATGTTATTCCAATATTCCTCCGATCGAATGCGGTATAAACGGTCCCTCTTTAACTTCAAAGATCACGGTTCCTTTTTCATGTACCTCAAGCGAATGCCATGTCCTCGGGGGTATCTGTACTCCATGAATCCCTTCCCTTAGATCAAGAAGCTGAGAATCTGTTATTCTCTTTTCATCATCATGGAAAGTCACTGTCAACGATCCGCGAAGAAGAATATACATCTCAGCTACTTCATGGCGATGTATGGGCATGACGGTACCGGGCTCCATTGCATTGAGAAGCCTCTGGCATTTGTCGGAAAGCGAGGGATGAAAATTATAATTAATTCTGAGGCGTGAGTTTGCCTTAGCCTCGGATATGATATTGTCTAAAAGCTCGTCATCAATAACTTGCATGATTCTTTCGATTTATCGAGCGTATGGGTTATGATGCTCTTACATTCGCGCCGGGGTGTGCCTTCCTTTCCCGCGCGACCAATAGCGGCCGCCGGAACGCAGACACACACATCCGCCCGACTACTCTTTCAAGCCTCGGGTCTCTACCTTCTCCAAATACATGGGCTCCGGCGCAATGCGTTTTCTTCAAACATCGTTAATGCAAATCAATGTCTTTATTTCGGCAAAGATACGAATTTTTTCGCTACTTCCCGCCTCCCGTTTGCACTTTTTTGCACTCCTTGAACCTGTTTATATTTTTAGATTCTGTTTCCGGAGAATTATTATGATTTATTATGCTTTGATATGTCGCACGATTTCTTGTGCCTTGCGGAATTCATCAGGAGTGCCTATGTCTATCCAAAGGCTGGTGAGCGGATAGCGGATAACTTTGCCGCCGTTCTCGGCGAGCCTGGTGATGAGGTCGGTGGCATTGAATACTTCGTTGTCGGGAATATACCTAAGCACTTCCTTCTTGATCAGATATATGCCTGCATTTGCATATAGCGAGTAAGTGGGTTTCTCCTTCACTCCGAGTATGTTTCTACCGTCGAGTTCGAAAATTCCGTAGGGCACGGACACTGTGTATGGAATAGCGGCGGCCGACATGTCGGCATCATGCTGCTTGAAATGCAGGTAGAAATCTTCGTAGTCTATGTCTGTAAGAAGATCGGAATTCATCACCAGAATTGTGTCGCTGTGAAAATCCTCCACAAGCTTCAACGCGCCGATGGTTCCGTAGAACTCTTTCTCCGCCACGCAGTTCACTTTCACCCCTTTTGCAAAGGGCTCGCTAAAATGATCTATAATTTTATCCTTGAGATAGTTCACCGTGACATGAATATTGCGCATGCCGGCATCTATCAGTCGCTCAACATTATAGTCGATAATGGCTTTATCGCCTAACTTCAACAGAGGTTTCGGTGTATCTAAAGTAAGCGGTCGCAGTCTCTCACCCTTACCTCCTGCCATAAGAACGGCATCGACAGGCAATTTGGAACTATACAGGCTTAAATCGATAACTTCCCGTATTCTTCCTTCATCATCGAGAACCGGAATCAGAAGTATCCCCCTCTTCTTTAATTCACGAACTTTGCCAACCTCTTCCAATGAGCGAACAGACTGAAATGCTGAGCGCATGGCCTCAGTCACGGATGTGCCGAGTTGCAGTCCGGCTATAAGCCCTCGACGGATATCGCCATCTGTGAGGGTGCCGAGCAATTGAAGGCTTTCGTCTACAACGAACAACGTCATCGTTGTGTTATGCAACGTATTGAGCGCCAACAACGCATCCTTGATTGTGGCGGTTGCGGGAATTAAAAATTTATCGAATTCCATATAGTCTTTAGATTGCTGTCCAGCCTCCGTCGGCGGCGATTATCTGGCCGGTGATATATTTTGCTCCGTCGGAAACAAGGAAGAGACATAGCGGCGCGATATCGTCGGGATTCCCCATGCGTTTCATGGGGCAACGGTGGTTGTAGTTCTTTACAAATTCCTCCCGCTGATGATCCCAGATGCCTCCGGGGCATACGCAGTTAACGCGCACGTTATATTTGCCGAAATAGGAGGCAAGATAACGGGTGAAGTTGATGATGCCCCCTTTCACAGCGCAATATTCGGCGGGAGATGTGCCGCCGTAATCCTCATAGATAGTAAAGTCGTTGCCCACGATTCCATAGATGGAACCGAAGTTCACCACAGAACCGAAGCCCTGACGCTCCATCACTTTGAGAATCTGCTGGTCGAGATAGAACACGGAGTTGAGTTGCAACTCCACATTATCTTTCCAATGCGAGAAGGGTGTGTCTTCAAACCGGTATTTGCCCCAGTCTTTTGTGCGTGGATAGGCGGCGTTGATAAGGCCGTCGATCTTCGCGTGATTCTCTAACGCGAATTTCACAAGACCCTCGATCGAGGCGTTGTCGCCAAGGTCGAGCCGGAAGGTGGAGAATTTCTCACCGACTTTTGTCTCGAACGAGATGTCGGCCGATACCACCGTGGCGTCATGCTCCTGCAACTCGCGCACTATCTCGCGGCCGATCAGCCCGTTGGCTCCGGCCACTATTATCATTTTATCTTTCAGATCTTTCATAATCTAAGGCTCTAAATTATTACTCCGGAGGGGATGTTTACTATCCTGTCGGCAAGGAATTCGGTGTTGGCAAGGCCATCGGTCTGCGCATCCTTGAACATCGGGAGGCGGTTCATCAGCTCCCATATCGGACGCGTCATTACTCCGTTGTCGTTGGTATATTCCAGGAATTCCTGCTGTGCCTCTCTGTCGGGAAGCATGATGGCGTTAAGCCAATAGTTCGAAACACTGTTTTCCGGCTCGGCCATGAATTTTATTCCTCCGGGTTCTCCGGCAAAAAATTCCTTATAATAAGCCGCTGTTGCCCTCTTGCTTTCCAGAAATTTATCGATACATTCGAGCTGGGCGCATCCCAAAGCGGCGTTGATGTTGGGCATACGGTAGTTGTAGCCAATATGGTCGTGGACAAACGCCCAGCGGTGAGGCACTTTTGCCTGCGTGGTGAGATGCTTGGCAAAGGCTCCGAGTTCAGGGTCGTTGAAAAGGAGCATACCGCCGCCACCGGTGGTGATGGTCTTGTTGCCGTTGAAGCTCAGGGCACCGACCTTGCCGAACGTGCCCGTGTGCTTGCCATGGTATTTGGAACCGATGCTCTCCGCGGCATCCTCCACGAGTTCTATGTGCCATTTGCGGCAGAGCTCGCAGAGCTCGTCGAGGCGCGCGGGATGACCGAAGGTATGCATCGGCACGCAGGCCTTGATGCGCCGACCTGTGTTGCGGTTATAGCAGACTCCGTCGGCCCGGACCTCCGCGTTGGCCTCAAGCCAGCGCTCCATAGCCTCGGGGGAAAGACCCATCGTGTCGAGGTCGACATCGATGAACACCGGATGCGCGCCGATATAGCTGATGGCGTTGCACGTGGCGATAAACGTGAGCGCCTGCGAGATCACCTCGTCGCCGCGCTCCACGCCCGCGAGCATCAGCGCCATATGCAACGCCGCGGTACCGTTCACCGTAACAACGGCACGCGCCGCCCCGGTGTAACGGGCAATCTCCTCCTCGAAATGGTTGACAAACGGACCGACGCTCGAAACGAACGTCGAATCGATGCACTCTTCGAGATACTTCTTCTCATTGCCGGCAAACGTGGGGTGATGAAGCATCACCGTCTCGCCGTCGCCGGCCCGGAATCTGTCCCGAATCATCGAGACAACATCTGAATATATTGCGTTTTCGCTCATCCTCAATGAACTTGTTTAAACTTGTTTAATATCAAATGTATATGTGCAATATTCTACGCCCCCCATTATATATTTATACTTTTCATTCCCCCGGCTCAAATCCAAATTTCTGATGGACGTATGGTCAATGAGGTATTTTACACATTCATATATAAGTAGATTTCCCGGACTATATTTAGAAAACTTATCATTGATGGAAAGTCTCGGAACTGTTATCAGAGTCTCCTGTCTGTTCTTTAAACCGAGCATGCAGGAGGCCATTTCTCCGTTTATCTCCAGATAGCATATAAAGCGATTGTCGGAGGTGGTGAGACTGCGGGTATCATGCTTGAAATGCCTTCCGATATATTCCATGAGCCGGATGCGAGCCGCAGACATTCCTATGCGGTATCTGTTTCTCATCCGGGAATAATATAAATCCAAAACCTTCGCGATTTCATTTTCAGTGTGTGCGACTTTGAATTCAACTGTGGTTCCGTCTTTAACTATTCGATTCAACGACGTTCTTATGTTCTGACGGGAGTTTTTAGAGAGTCCTTTGAAATATTCATTGAAGTCATCCCCAAATTTCACATTCACATGCGGATAGGGTTCTATCCGATGGCCTGGAGCTATATTCCTGATATAATCCAGTACCAGAGAATCCGCGTTTATACGGGAGCAACTAATTTCCCCTCCGACAGACTTTCTGACCGATTCGATACATTGGCCGAGAATTTCGCGGTCGATATCGGAAGCATAAATGAAATCGATGTTGTCGGAACCTTGAATATCACCCAGCATTTTGCAGAAACGGCCGGTGATTGATTTGGCCAAAGGAGCGATAAAAATAGGAGTATTATCTTTATAACATACTGCGAATAAAGGCCTCTGGAAGCCCTTCAGCTGATATAGCCAATATGAATCGCATATGCACTTATTGTAATAATAATACATATACGGAAGCAATTTAGGATTCCTTGAAACGAGGCTATCCCAGATTGTCTCTATGTCGTCTATATTTTTATAAAGCTTGCAACTAATCATCGTCCTACCAAAGTTTTGTCAGTAATTTGTCAGTAATTCGCCGGCATCCTGTCATATTCTGTCATAATCCCCGGCATAGAACTTTTCAATCATTCCCACGATGCCGCGTGTAGTGCTTTCGGAGATAAGATTCATTCCGCTTTCCCCTTCGATCTGTCGTAGAAAAGAGAGAATCTCGTAGCGTATTCCCTCCCCCTCGAGTTGATAAAAATAGCGTTTGTTGCGGCTCTGATCCTCATACCTGACTTCGAAATAGTCGGTTTTCCACCAAGGCGCCGGAACATAGATATAGCCTTTCGTCCCGGAAATCACCATTTCTCCCTCGGATTTCACTCCCAGGCCGACTTTAAACGAGGCCGTTCCATTTCCGAACACAAAGAACCCTTTTGTAAAGAGGTCAAAATTGTCGTAACCTTCAAGAATCCGGGAAGAAAGCCGACAATACTTGATATCGCTGCCGAAAATATCGAATATCGGGAGCATCGCGTTCGGCCCCCACCAGCAAAGGCTGTTCCACATATATGGTTTCGGCAATCCACCATTGCATTGAATGTCGGCAAGACTTGTGCATGTGGTATCCACCGACATGACCTCGCCGATAATTCCCGCCTTAACGAGCAATATCAGCCGATTGAAGGCCGTGGAATATGCGGTTTTCACCGCATCCATCAATATCAGGCCGTTATTTTGGGCTATCGCGGAAAGTTCATCCAATTCAGTCAGCTTCAGCGTTATAGGCGATTCGCATAAAACGTGCTTCCCGCGCTCGAGCGCAGCCTTGGTCTGAGAATAGTGCTTCTCCGGCATCGAGGCCACATACACCGCGTCGCTGGCCTCCAACAGCGACTCCAAGGAATCAAAAATGGTGACGGGCTCGCAATCGGTATCGATGTTTTCAGGAGCCTCGCATAGAACTCCCGACACCGAAACTCCGTTCACATATCCGCATTCACGGCGGAATTTTGTCACAATCGAGGTCTCACCGATAAGACCTATCCGCAACTCCTTCCTCTCTGAGCGTATCTTGGTGCTTGAGATGCCTTCAGTGCGGTCGAGATAGACCACCTTGCAGAATTCGTTGAGATAGTCGAATTTGCCGGTCCAGTCGGAGCCTACCGTGAAGATGTCAATCTCGTATTTCCGTATGTCGTCGATTTTCTGACCTTCGTATTCCTCTACGATAATCTTGTCGGCAAGCCCTGTGGCTTTCACCGCCTCCACTCGCTCCATTAGCGATTGCTGCACGTTGATCTTGCCGCGGGTGCGGTCGAATCCATCGGCCGTGACACCCACTATCAGATAGTCGCCCAATGCCTTGGCACGCTTCAACAAGCGGATATGACCCTCGTGCAGAAGATCGTAGGTGCCATATGTTATGACTTTCTTCATACGGAATCTTACGGATTGACGATAGTTGCTGTCCGGTTGGTCAGATTATCCCTCGCTTCTGCAAATCGCGGAAGGCATTGACGAGCGTGGTGTTGTCCTCTTCCGACAAGTGGCCGAGATGTCCCACGCGAAACACTTCGTCGCGAAGCTCACCGCCATTGGGGCATACCCATATCCCGTATTCATCTTTCAGAATGGTGAAAATATCGTATGCCGAGGCCGTGTCGCAATGCAACGGAGTGACGGCGTTCGACAACGATTCCGAGATAATTCTGAAAGGAAGGTCTTTAATCTTCTCTCTGAAGTCGGCCGCGAGTTCGCGCATCCGCGCCACCTCTGATTCGACTCCGCCCTTTCTCTTTATCTCGTTCAAACGGCAATTAATCTGAAGCAACGTGCCGACAGCGGGCGTGAACGGTGTCTGCCCGCGTTCGCCGTTTTTCAAAGCTGATTTCAAGTCGAGATACATGCTCTTCACCGGTGTCAACGCTATTCTTTCGAGTGCTTTGGCCGACATCACCACCACCGACACTCCCGGAGGGCATGCAAGTGCCTTCTGCGAACCGGTGATCATTATCCCTATCCCATGGCCTTTGAAGTCAATTTCATCGGCAAGGAAGGAACTGATGGCATCCACCATAAGGAACAGACCGTTTCTCTTGCAGAAATCGGAAATCATGTCCAAATCGTAATGAACGCCGGTTGAGGTCTCATGGATATTCACCAAAAAGGCCGTATACCCTTTCCCTTCGAATTCCGACAAGTGGGCGGCAGTGAGTTTCTGTCCTGGCTGCAATTTTATGGCCGAGAAGGGAATGCCGTGCAATTCGAGCAATTCCACAAAACGATGGCCAAAGCTGCCGCCATCCACCACAATCACTCGATCGTCAGGCGTCAGCGTGTTCATAACTACGGCCTCCATCGCAGCAGTGCCACTGCCGGTGAGGAACACCACCCGGTCCGACTCGTCGGCCCGCGCGAATTCCTTGACAAGACGCTCATTCTCCAACATCACTTCGGAAAATTCAGGCGTCCGGAAATATGGAACCTGCTCGGCGCCGATGGCGCAGACGGCCTCCGACGACATCACCGGTCCGACCGTGAAATTAAGTTTCGACTCTATCTTTTTTGCCATGATTGTTTTGATATGTTCCGGACGTTACATCCCTCTTACCTCTTACCTCTTACCTCTTACCTTTTACCTCTTACCTCTTACCTCTTACCTCTTACCTCTTACCTCTTGACGATATCACATTTTTTGGTCGAGGTTTTTCCCTTTCTCTTCGTGCTCGAAGTTCGGGACGAATCCTTTGAGGACGCCAACCACGTCGGCTTTCGTGAAGGAGGGGTCGGCGAAGGTGGCCTGGAGCTTCGCGAGGAAGCTCTCCACTTCGGCGAGGCTCTTGCGGCGGACATTCACCACCACTCCCAGGGAGCGGAATGTGTCCATGTCGGCCTCCTCGCCCTCTACCACGAATTCCTCGAAGTCCTTCTCGCCGGTGGTGTCGCTCAGGAAGTAGACCACGGGCCAGCGTTTCGTATCTTCGGGCATGTGCGCGGCAAAGTCCTTGGCCTCTTCATCGCCGGAGCATTCCACTTTCTCGTAACCGAGCCGGTCGAGGAAACGGTCGCAGATCGTGGAGAATTTCATCATCTTCTCTTCGCCGAGCTTGGGGAAGAAGATCTGTCCGTTCTCGCCCAAGATGCTGGCGAGCATACAAATCTGGCCGCTCTCTTCGGGGGAGACGAAATAGCGTCTCACATCCTTGGGGGCCACCAACGGCTGACGTTTCATTATCCTCTCCATGAAGCCTGCGGGGAGCGAGCCGTTGGAGAAGGCCACGTTGGCGAAGCGGGCGGTGGTCACCTTGAACTTGTCGGCATAGGCCATGATCAGGTCTTCCATCACGCGCTTGCTGGCGCCCATGATATTGACGGGGTTGGCGGCTTTGTCGGTGGAGACGCAGAAGAAATGGCGCGGGGGGATCTCGGCGAGGAGGTCGAGAAGGTTTTTGGCCTTCACCACGTTGTTCTCCAAGAGCGCCTGCACGGAATTGCGGTCCTTCTCAGAGCGCACGTGCTTATGAGCCGAGAAGTTGGCCACGATATCGAATCCGTTGTTCTCACGGAAGATACGCTCGAAAATCGGATCGTTAAAGTTCAGCGTGTAGGTTTTGTAATCCTCGGGGACATACATTCCGGGGGTGGAACGCAGGTCACGCGTAAGCTCGGCAAGGCCGTTCTCGTTGAGATCCACCACCACGAGCTGCGAGGGGCGGAAGGGGAGCACGGCTTTGATATAAGAGCTGGCGCCGCCGATCACGAGCACTTTCTCTCCTTCGATTTCCGATCTCAGTTTATCTTTATTTGCC
This sequence comes from uncultured Bacteroidales bacterium, assembly GCA_900549375.1. Taxonomy (GTDB): domain Bacteria; phylum Bacteroidota; class Bacteroidia; order Bacteroidales; family Muribaculaceae; genus Lepagella. Next base: position 8,598 of record URNY01000006.1, read on the forward strand.
TCGATATCCGCCAAGAAGAGCGATCGCTCGCGTCCGGTGACGCTCTCGGCTATAAATCTGTCTAAATTAAACACAATTGATATATATGATTATTTCAAGTTATTGCAGGATGGACACAATGCCAAGGCGTAAAATCACACCCGGCTCGGTGGCCGGCGCAAATATTGCCGCGTCAGTATGAGCATCGAATTATATCCGAAGAGCATAATTCCCTCATCTTCAAGTCTGCGCAAAGTTTCGTTCGGCTCCTCGGCAAATTCGTAAAATGGCTCGCACTCGGTAAAAGGAGGAACAGAATATACGAAATAAATCCTGCGCTCTTCCGGTCGGACAGCACCAAGTTCCGCAAGACGCCCAAGTGTGGCAGCCATCTGCCTATAAGCTTTGTTTTGATAATTCTCTATGTTGCCGGAATTTTGGCAGTATTTCGTTTCAAGGAACATCAGCCAGCGGCGTCCCGAACCCGTCAAAGAGTTGAAAACGCATTCGCAATTCTCTATTCCGCTTATCACTGCCGGATATTCCTCGAGATTCACAGCCTGATAGGGGATATCCCCGGGACCCCGCTTTACAAGGTGAAAATACTCAATATCTTCGAAGGGCACATCCGAGAGCTCTACTTTTTTTCGCTCCTCTCTCGGAAGATCTTGCGTTTTTTCAGTATAGTCGGCCACGTAACAGTCGCCGTCGAATATCTTAGCCGCTCTAAAAAGATTTTCCATTGGCTACAACCTTTAGAGCATACCGAGAAGGTTACGGAATTCGCCCATCACGTTGCCCATAACCCGGTTGAAATAATTGTCGCGAATAAGTCCGCGTTCATCCTGAATTGTTCCGTTCTCTTCACCTTTCATCCCGATTATATGGCCGTCGCGCAGTTCGCGCACGCAAACCTCTTTCGGGTCGATGAATGCCGATGTCGGTATGTCGGTCATCTCTTTGATGGCCTCCGGATCTTTCTGCGCCGCCAAGAAGCCGAGCATGCAGTTGTTGATCGAATATAGCACAAACGGGCTGTGGGTTGTAATCACGGCCTTGTCGCGCTCATGATTCATATTTCCGAGTATATGCTCAATAAGCCTGCATTGGGTCTCGGGGAAAAGGTTCTGTTCCGGCTCCTCTATCACGAGGTTGGAGAATCTGGGGCGAGACAATTCTTTGCGGAACATCACCATATCCTTAAGGATACCCTGTGTATTTTCAGGAGCAAGAGTGCCGATGCTTCGTATGGATTCAAGGACACTTCGGAATGATTCCTCTATATCGGGCGGCGTGTCCTTGTCGTTCATATAGTCAAGAAAACCGACTTTTGTCTCCCCTGTGGATCGGGATTCGATAGCCTTCGCAAGTGCGGCCATCTCAAGATTGCGTGTTTCTTCAGCCGACTGCATCTCTTCATGCGTATAGATCCAATCCGTGAGATAATTCACATAAACTGCCAATGGCGTCACCGACTGCATTCCGCTTGATGCTTGCGAAAGATGAATCGTTGCGCCACCGGGCATGAGAATCATATCTGTGTCGGAACCTTCATCGAAATAGTAAGAATCATGTGTCGGTGCAATTCTGGCCGTATGTTCCTTGCCATAGCGCGACCGTACCTGCTGCCAATCATCGAGAAAACTCTTTATATAATTAAATGGCATCTTCGTTGTGAAGATACCCGGTACAGATATCAGATTGCGCTCTGAGGGAATGTACGCATTTTTGGATATGCCGGCCTGCTTGAATCCTTCGCCGCGCTTCACTGTGGGGACTCCACCGATATATTCAATGGTCAATATATCGTCTTTATATCGAAAATACGTATCCTCAGTCACGTAATCCCCGACATTATGATATTCAATAAAAAGCTTGTCGGTAAAATCCTTGTCGACATGACTCACTCTCTGACGCCGCACGCAATCCTTACCGAGCCATTGACAGAAGCTGATAACCTTGGCTATCGAACTTTTGCCGCTGCTCTGCGGGCCAATAAAAACATTAAGTCTCTTCAGATCGATGTCGATATCTTTTATCGGCCCGAAGTTTTTTATAGTGAGGTGTGCCATAATCAATTGATTTTCTCGAGGAGGTCGGGATGGATGTAGGGCAACGCGATGGCGCAGACGCCCTCGATCTCGACCACGATATGTTTGTTTTTGCGGATGCGACGCGCCCAGCCTTCGTAGCCGGCAAAGGGACCGCCGGTGACGCGCAGACGGTCGCCGATCTTGAACTCCGGTTTGCGGTAGATTTCGCATCGCTCGGAATCATCGGCCGTGAGGAGCATAAACAGACGCATCTCACGGTCTCTGATAGGCTGAATCTCCCCGCCGCGCTCATACCGATAAATCCATATCGGTGGAAAATCCGCCATGCCTGCCCGGCTCTCAGCCTCGATTTCCGCGGCATCATCCGAAGTGGTCCGAATGAAAAGCAGTTTCGGGATAGCCGGACGCAACCGCTCTTTGCCGTCCGCCCGCTTAACGCGCTCCACCGGCACGTAACTCTCCGCGCATCTCGCTCCAAGCTTCTCGCTCGCCTCAAAAGGGCGGGGCGAGCGCAACGCGAACCATTGCAGATCTCCGGTATTTTGCATGAGTGCAAAGATACGAATTTTTTCGCTACTTCCCGCCTCTCGTTTGCAAATTTTTGCACTCCTTGAATATGTTTAAATCCCTTCCCGCAAAAATGTCTCTGCGGAAAGGGGTCTAAATTCTATTTTAAAGAAAACTGCCTCTTTGTCGGGGCGGATGAAATAATGCTTCAGGATTTATTTGCCTTCAAGTATTTCCCTGACATTGACAGGAGGAAGGCAAATACCATTCATGCATGTGCCTTCGGTTTTGCAAAACAATACTCCCCGTGATGTACCGACAGCTTGAGCTGCAAAAATTTCCATCGCCTCCCGAGTCAAATTAGTCTGACCATCTTTTGTCATCGAATTCCAGTCTTCAGGATGAACCTCATATTCGCATGTTATTTCCAACACCATTACCTTTTCGTCTCCATCTTTGAAAATCTCAGAAAGACGACAGGCCGCGATTTTGTTCTTCTCGTCGATCAAATATGCCAATTCAAGATCCATGCCCATGTGTTCGGGCATTTTGTCAACCAACAATGCGAACTGATTGACATTTATCCTACTCATTCTGAAATGTATCATACGGCTGCGTTGTAATATTGTTCATCATTCATTTCGCCAACTCTGAATTCCGCACGATATGGATTGCCATCTATCGGTTTCAGTTTTTCTGAAAACATTCGTTTATACAGAATCCTGATATTTCTCCTCTTGCCCACATTAAACTGCTTCTTCTCTGTAACCGCCTCTGCTTGTTCAATTGGCCGATATTCTATATCGGGAAGTTTGCCACAAGCAAGTGCCAGCTTTACGAGACTCGACAGCCGGCTGTCACACCTACAATTGAGTATCTGAGAAACATATCCTTTGCTCACGCCAAGCCGTTTGGCGAATTCTGTCTGAGTAATTCCATTCTCTTTCAGATAATTCCTCACCATATTGTATATCTGAAGCTGAAGTACAGTCGTGATATATTCAGGACTCTCCACCAATTCTTTTCTTGTTTCCATATTCCTCCTTTTAAGCGACCGAGATATCTATATTTACTATTCTACCTTGTTGGCTTCGGAATCTTCATTTTCAACCTTTTCTTGTTCCTCGCTTGAGTCTTCTTCCTCGCTTGAGTCTTCTTCCTCTAATTCAAAATATTCAGGATTATTGACATCAAGTGAATTTGGGAATCCTTTCAGTCTTTTATGAAGAACTACTGTGTCATTATCCTGAGTGTTTTTACTTCCACCCATCACAATAAACACATTAGGTTTCTGCCAAACAACATAGATTCTCAAATGTTTTGATTTAAACTCATATAAATCAGACCGCTGCTCATTCTTTTTGACTTTTTTACCCTTGATACTATTGAAAATTGTTTTAGGATACAGATTCTCGCTGAATTTATCCATAAAAGCATAAATGCTTCGTAATTCAGACTTCTCATCGGGCGTCAATTTTGCTTCAAACTGATCAAAATAGCTTTTACCATTTATTTTAAGTTTGAAAAAAGCGAACGTTTGATTGTTTATTACTTCAAATCTGTTGATTTTAAATTCATTCATTCAGCATAGCAGTGAATTTTTCACAAAGTTATGATGAATTTTCCATTGAAACAAATTTTCAAGGGCAAAAGTTTAGTTTTAGCTAAACTTTTGCCCTATTAATTGATTTCTTGTTATAGATAGAGGTCTTGTCCTGCCTGTCTTTAATTGCCCTTTTGTCGGGGCGGCCGCGATTTATCACGCCCCTACTGCTCCTTCTCCCATTTGTGGAAATCCTTGAAGAAGGAAACCACGATCATCACAAGCAGGACGCCGACGGGAAAGGCGGCGATAATCGTCAGGCCTTGAAGACTGTAAAGCGTGTTTTCGGCAAACAGCAAGGCTATCGGCAGGAGTATCAGCATCACGCTCCAGAAGGCCCTGATCTTGCGCGAGGGTTCCTCTTCGGGCGAAATGCTCCGGTAGCTGTAGGAGGATGTCACATAGGTGATTCCGTCGAGCGTGGTGCTGTAGAAGGCCATCATCGTGAGCGTGAGCAGAAACAACGCGAACCAGGGCAGAGGCAACGTATCGAAGATCATCAAAATAGCATCTTGCATCATACCTCCGTTGCCGATAAAGCCTATCACGTCCACCCCATGTTTCATCTGTTGCGCAAGCCCGTAATTGCCGAGGATGATGAACGACATATAGGTGCCGGCAAGTCCCCAGCCGAACGAGCCCCACACCACGTTGCGGAGTGTGCGTCCTCTGGAGATAAGCGCGATGAAGAATGGTGTGGCAACACTCCATACAAGCCAGTAGGCCCAATAATATACGGTCCAGTTCTGCGCAAAACCGTTTACACGCAGGGGATCCATATAAGTGGACATTCCGATGAAATTCTGCGCCATATTGCCGAGTGACTGAAATCCGGTCTCCACGATATATCGAGGTTCCCCTCCGAGGAAGAGGAAATAGAGCAAAAGCGCGAAGAAAAGATAGGAACAGATGCCGGCAAGCTTACTTATTCCGGTCAAGCCGAACAGTACGGTGATGGTATAGACCGCGCAGATAAGAAGAAGCACGAGTATCGTGACTGCGGTTGTCGGCGTGAAGCCGAACACGGAGCCCATCGCTTCCGTAAGCAGCGGTGTGGCAAGCGAGAAAGTGGTGGCCGTGGCGCAGACGATGGCGAAAATGGCGGTGATATCTATCACGCGTCCCCAGAAACCGTCGACACTACGACCGAGCAACGGGCGGCAGGCCTCGGAAAATCTTTGGCGTCGACGACGGCGCACATGCATCATAAATGCAAAGCATACGGCAAGAACCACATAGAATCCCCATGCAAGGGGTCCCCAGTGGAAAAGGGTATATGTCGGCGCCCACATCTGGGTTCCCCCAAGATCGGCCACATGCTGTTCGCCGCCATATAAAGCCCATTCTATAAGCGAATAGAAGAGGATATCGGCGGCCATGGTGGAGGTGAAGATCATTGTGCCCCATTTGAAATTGCTGAATTCCGGGCGCTTGGCGTCGCCTAACCGCACATTGCCGTATCTTGGCGTAAGCGCCACATACAGACATACGAGAACACTTCCGATGGCAAGCAGAGGATAATAGATGCCGATGGTATCACCGAAGAAACCGCGCATCGTATCGATCACTGTTTTGGAATCTTCCGGCCATATCATGAAAACGGCCATGAGTGCGACAACGAGTCCGAAGGGTATGAGCATCGTCACCCAATCGATTCTTTTATCTTCTCTATTCATCATATCGATTTTAATCCTTCAATTTTATTGATATTCTTACCGGCACGCATGAAACGGTCGTGCCCGTAGGTCCCGAAATCGTCTCCCTTGGCCTCCTTGATTACTGTCCATTGCGACCAAAGATAATCCCACAGCACTTCGTAGCATAGAATCCTCTCCCTTGTCCCTTCTGGAATATCTCCCTGAAAGTAATGCTCGAGAAGATAGTCCTCATTTTCGGGAGTGAAACCGGCTTCGATAAATAGCGCCGCAATATCTGCCATCGGATCGTTCATGCCGGAATATTCCCAGTCGATCAGATATATTCTGCCATCCGGAGCCTTCAGAAAGTTCTCGTAAAGTCCGTCGTTATGGCATGGCTTGAGATCCACCCCCAAGCGGTTGAGATATCCTTCCAGGGCCATTACGCGCGGACGCAGACTTTCCCAGCCTTCATACATCACGGCGCCGGCGGCTTCCATCAGCCTGTCGTATTTCTCTATTTCGGAAAATATATTGAACTCGTTTTTGAGCCTTATGCGCGCGCCATGAAGTGTCCGGTAAATTTCGGCCACTTTACGCATATTCTCCGGCCTCTGGATTGTTGCGGATGTCAAGGTTTCGGCCTCCTCCACATAATCTGACAGCTTGATACCCGATTCGGGATCCATCCATCGCAGAGGAGGATTGATTCCCAATGCCGCAGCTTCCGCGGAATTGAAGAACTCATTGGCACGGTCCACCATTCCTTCCGAGCCGTTGCCGGGCACACGAAGCACATATACCCCGCCGTCGACCGTAACCTTAAAATTCACATTACTCATGCCGCCGATGCGGGAAATCTCGGCCCGTGAAATATCTTTATCTTTGAATATCCGCGACAATATTGCCCGGATATTCTCTTCATCAAACGGATTCTCTTTGCGAAGCAAAGCTCGCCAGCCTGAACTCGAAAGGCGCCGGTAATCCTCCTTGCAGTCGACATCTCCCCAGATCAGATTCGGGAAATGGATGAACGGACGGTCGATGGAATCCGTAACGTCCATCAGAACATATTCGTAGCCAAGATATGGATTCGACGAGCGTTCCCAAAGGCTCACCATGTCACGATAGGTATCTATGCCGATGCGAGTCACGCCCACCATCTCTCCTTCGAAAGAGCATACGCGGTGGATATCCTTCGTGATTTTGGTAACGAATCCATGACGTGTCTCCACATAGCATTCATCGCCGGATCCGCTTTCCTGGGTCACGGCCATGCAATTGCCTCTCTCGGTGCGCGATATCCGCTCGATTATACTTCTTTCGAAGAATGTATCGCCATCAATCAGCAGAAAATCATCATCAAGCAATCGCGAGCATTTAGCCAGCGATGCCATAGAGGAGGTAAATTCGTATTCCGGATTATAGACAAGTTCAACATCTTCCGAGCGATAACGCTCGAAAAGTTCGCGCCGATACCCCACAACTATCAATATCCGCGAATAACAATTCTCACGCAGTATCGACAGCATCCTCCCCAGCAGGCATTCGCCGTCGGCGAATTCTTTCAAAGGATATGGTATTTCAGAATCCCGCTCCTTGCGGGCGGCGAGTATTACCGCTGTATTCATGGCCTCTCAATTATTTGTTTCTCCGGATTCCATAAAAATTTCCCATCTGGAGCTTCAAATGAGAAACTGCCGGGAATTTCTCTTTTCCTGAAATCATGCAGTTCCGATTCTTCCACCCCCAATCTTCGGGATATCGCCTTTATAACGGAGGAACGTGTATCTGAAATATAGCTCTTGTCGAACAGCCGCAATTCATCGAGAGTATCGAATTCAGCAATCTCGCCATCCTTATAGCGGCGAATCTTCATCGGGGGCAATTCCCTAAGATGCCGGATATACACATCCTCCCAATATTGCTGCCGAGTCTCTGCTTGTCGATATTCTTTCTCGAGGATATTTGCGAACTTCGGGCCGAAATCAGCGTCAAGATACACATGGCCTATCATATACCATGAGTGATGACCGCCGACGCTCACGCCGGTGATATTATCTTCCTCATCTGTCGAGATGCAGTATTCCGTAGTCGGCCCTTCTGCATAGAGCGAGCTGTAATAGCTCTGAGAGGGATGGTCGGCAAACACATTCTGCGGAAAATAATTATCCGATGAGCAAAGGAAGGTATTTCCGAGACGGTCGAGAACCCGAATCACTGAGGAGGTGTTGTTATATCGCTCATAATCGGGATTATGCACTAACGACACTCCGAATTTATCGCTCAGATAGGCGAACTTTTCGGCCATATAGCCGGTTACTACGGTTATATCACGGATGCCTGCCTCAAGAAGCTGACGGATCTGACGCTCTATCAGTATCTCTCCTTTCACCTTCAGCAACCCTTTGGGCTTCTCCGACGACAAGGGAACGAACCGCGACGACATCCCGGCGGCCATTATCACTGCATTGCATCGGCCTCTCATCAGAACGCAAAGTTAACCGTAAGATTCACAAATGATTTGTCGAACACGGGATTATAGATATATGCCGCGCTCAGGGGCAATGTCCAGCCGCTTTTGAAAATCACGTTATAGGTGTATTTAAGCTCTAAATTGCATACCGAAAAATCGTGTTCATAACCATTGTAGCATGATTTGGCCGGAGTTGCTCCCACTGCAAGCGAGATGCGGTTGTGATGGAGGAAGTCGTAGAATCCTCCGATTTCGAAATATGTGGAATATGCCTGTTTCTCTCGGCCGGATGCTTCGGTGTATTTGTCGGCTCCGCAAAAGAAGTTGCTGACAGTTATCCAGAACGGCAGTTTCTCTGGCGCATAGGTAAGTGCCGCTTCAAGCCAGTGTCCTGTGCGGCTCCCGCCTTTCAGATATTTATCCTGTTTGCTGTCGACACTCGGATAGTAATAATCGTAGACGCCTAATGTGAAGCCTTTGTAAGTATAGCTTACTCCCGCATCGACTTCGGCATATTTGCCGTTGACGGCATAGCCTCCCATCGCGTAAACAAAAAGTCCCTTCCATTGGAAATTGACCGACGGGAACAGCACCGGCGCAGAATTCTCAGGCATCATCTCCATTCCGCGCCACACATATTTTGTCTGAATGTCAAGACCAAGTCCGAATGGCGATTTTATAAGTTTGGCACCCCATTCATTTTTCTGTTCGGTCTGCTCAGTCTGCTCAACTTCATTGGCTTTCGCAACCTGTGGCATACCAAATACCATTATCAGCGTGCCGATTACCATAGCCACGCATTTTCTCCTCAATTTTAATTTAGACTCCATGAAGTTAGATTCCTGCATTTTTGCGGATGACAAAAAATGTTAATATCGATTAATTATATCTTGCAAAGATACGATTTTTTGATGGTAATCAACGTATTTTTGTTAATTTTGCACATTATGAAGCGAAGCACAATGTATCGAAGCACACTTTTTCTGACGCTATTCCTCGCGCTGGCCATATCGGCGGCGGCGATGACCGATGACGAGGTTATCAAGTATATACGCAGCCAGTCGGCCGCGGGTAAAACCGAACAGCAGATCGGCAAGGAACTGCTCGCCAAGGGCGTAAAACCGGAGCAGGTGAAACGCATCAAGGTTAAATATGAGAAGGAATCGGCCTCCGGAACTAAAACTCAGGAGAACCGCACTACCAATTCCTCAAAACGCCGCCAGACCACGGCACAGTCGGCCGCGAAAACAGGCCGCACCGCTCCCGGCTCAAAAACCGGAGCGCAAAGGACTACGACCAATCAGGCCGGCGGCACTTCTCTCTTCCTTTTCGAAGACGAAACCGAAACGCCAGAAGGCGAGATTATAGAGGAGGAGGTGCGCGAAGTTTACGGCCACGAGCTGTTCAATGCCCGCAGCCTCACTTTCGAGCCTAACGAAAATTTGGCGACTCCGAAGAACTATCGACTCGGGCCCGGCGATGAAGTGATCATCGATGTCTGGGGTGCCTCGGAGGAGCATCTGCGCGAAACTATCTCTCCGGAGGGGAACATCATGATCTCCCGCCTCGGCCCCGTGGCACTCAACGGCAAGACAGTGGATGAGGCCAACAAATACATAAAGAATCTTTTCGCACGCAAATATGCCGGCGTAGGCAGCGACCAGACGGATGTGAACGTCACTCTCGGCGATATCCGCTCCATACAGGTGGACATCATGGGAGAGGTGAGCACTCCGGGATCGTTCCGCATGTCGCCTTTCTCGACGGTGTTCCACGCCCTTTACAACGCCGGAGGAATCAACGATATCGGTTCGATGCGAAACATCACCGTGCTTCGCAACGGTCGCAAGGTGGCCGACGTGGATATATACGACTATCTCTTCAAAGGTAAACAGACCGGCAATATCCGCCTGCAGGAGGGGGATGTGATCATCGTTCCCCCTTACGAGCAACTTGTGAACGTGACAGGAAACGTGAAGCGCCCGATGTATTACGAGATCAAACCGGGCGAGACCGTGGAGACACTTCTCGAATATGCCGGGGGGCTCTCCGGCGACGCATATTCCGGGATGGTGCGTCTCTCCCGACAGAACGGCGAGGAGAACGAGCTCTACAATATCGCTAAGAACGAATTCAAATCATACCGTCTGAAGGATGGCGACATGGTTACGGTCGGCACCGTGCTCGACCGATTCTCCAACCGCGTGGAGTTGAAGGGCGCCGTGAAACGTCCGGGCATTTATGCCATAGGAGAGGGAACCACAACTCTCGGCTCTCTTATCCGCATGGCCGACGGTCTGGCGGAGGATGCCTATAAGAACCGCGTGCTCATCTATCGCGAAGGGCCGGACCTCTCTCTTGAGGTGATTCCAGTCAACATCGCTGCGGTACTCGCTGGGAGCGCCGCCGACATACCGCTGAAGAAAAACGATGTCATCGAGATTGCCAGCGTTCAGGATCTCAACGAACGAGGAGATTTCTACATCAGCGGTATGGTCGCCAATCCGGGCGAATATAACTTCATGGCCAACACCACGGTAGAGGATCTCATTCTTCGCGCCGGCGGCCTGCTTGACGGAGCGTCCACGGCACGCGTGGATGTGTCGCGACGCATCGACCATCCCTCTGCCACGGTGGAGACCAACCAGATTGCAGAAACCTACACCCTTGATATCAAAGGAGGCCTTACAGAAAAGAACGGCAAAAGCGGATTCATACTCAAGCCTTACGACCGCGTGACCGTGCGCCGCTCTCCGGGCTACGAAATTCAGAAGGAGGTTCAGGTTGATGGAGAGATCCTCTTTCCGGGCCCTTATACTCTTCAAAAACGAAACGAACGTCTCAGCGAAATCGTGGCTCGCGCAGGCGGCACACTCGACGGCGCTTATATAAAGGGCGCTTACCTCGAGCGTAAGCTCTCCGAGAGCGAGAGGCAAGCACGCGAGAACGTAATACGCATGGCGCGCCAGAACACCGAAGGCACTGATTCTATTTCCGAGGCCAAACTCGAAATATCTGATGTCTATAATGTCGGCATCAATCTCCAGAAGGCACTCGAACAGCCGGGATCGACCTACGACCTCGTGCTTCGCGAGGGGGACCGACTGTTCATACCGGAGATTCAGAGCACCGTCAAGATTTCGGGCGACGTGATGTATCCCAACAGCGTTATCTATGAGCCGGGCAAGAAGGTGTCGTATTATATCAATCAGGCCGGCGGCTACGGCAACCGCGCAAAGAAGAGCAAGTGCTTCATCGTCTACATGAACGGGCAGGTTTCGAAGGTGGGACGCGGCACGGTTGTGGAGCCGGGAAGCCATATCATCGTTCCATCGAAAGAGAAGAGCACCGGAAGCTGGGATAAGATTTTGGCGTATGCCACAAGTTTCGGATCGCTCGCCACAATGGCGGCTACCATAGCCTCGCTTTTCCGTTAATTCATAGATTCTTATGAAGAGTAGTCATGACTGAAAACAACATAAACGACAACAACGGCGATAAAGTAAAGGAGATCGATCTCCTCGAGCTCGCCAAGAAAATATGGGACAGGCGCCGGATGGTGATTAAATGGTGTGCCGTCGGAGCTGTTATAGGCATCATAGTGGCTTTCAGCATACCAAAGACCTACGTGACTTCCGTGAAGCTCGCTCCTGAAAAGAACGATGGCAAGAGCGCGAGCGCCAGTCTCGGCGCTCTGGCGGCCATGGCCGGAGTGAGCATAGGAAACAGCGGATCCGATGCCATTTATCCTAAATTATATCCGGACATCGTGCAATCGGTGCCTTTCTGCACCTCGCTCTTCAATGTGCCCCTTGTCAATGCCAAGGGCGACAAGCATTTCACCGTGGCCGAATATTTCGAGAACGAGACCCGTAGCCCTTGGTGGAGCGCCATTCTCGGAGCCCCGGGCAAACTGATCGGCGCCCTCAAAAGCAAAGAAGAAAAGGAAGAGAAAAACCACAAAATAAATACTTTCCGGCTCACCCCGAAAGAATCCGGTCTTGTCGGAGCTCTCAGAGGAACCATATCAACAGATGTGGATGTGAAGACAAATGTTGTTACCATCTCCGTAAAGACGCAGGATCCGATGGTATCGGCACTTCTTGCCGACACTGTGGTTAGCAGATTGCAGGAATATGTCACGGCCTACCGCACCGACAAGGCGCGCAAGGACCTCGAATATGTGGAGAAGCTGAACGAGGAAGCCCGTGCCGATTACTATGCGGCCCAGCAGAAGCTTGCCAACTATCTCGATACGCATCAGGGTATGGTGCTCTATTCGGCTCAGACCACCCGCGACCGCCTCGAGAATGAGGCCACGCTTGCTTTCAACCTTTTCAACCAGACTTCCCAGCAGCTGCAGGTGGCAAAGGCGAAAGTGCAGGAAGATACGCCTGTATATGCCCGCATAATGCCGGCGACAGTGCCCATTCGCGCTGCCGGACCTAAGAAAATCATGATTTTAGGCGTTTTCATCTTCCTCGCTTTCCTCGCGGCTTCGGCCTGGATTCTCGTGGTGGATCCCCTCAGAAAAAAACAGCGGCAGAATTCTGCCGCAAAGGAAAAGGAATGAGATTAGCTTTAGCCACTCTCCTGATGTCGCTACTCGCGCCGCTGACGGTGCGGGCCGATGTCTATGCCGACCTCGTAGGGCTTGTTACGGCTCCGGCAAAGGCTGAGGCCTCACCGGCTTCCTCAGCTTTCGACGGCATTCTCGCGGGCATGGGCTCTGCGTCGGCTCCATCCGCTTTCGATGGCATTCTCGCGGGTATGGGAGCCTCCCCAGCCCCGACAACTTCTGCTACCGGCATCGATGCTATTCTCGCCGTGATGCAGCCCGATCCGACTGAGTCCGACGATATCTACGATTCCGTGGCCGATGCCATGATTCTTGACGGCTCACTCGATTTCCTTGAGAATATACTATACTCTACGCCCGACCGGCAAATCTTCTCGCCCGGTTTCTATCGTGGTGGAGGGCCGCGTTTCGCAGGAGTCGCCTCTCTGCCGGTGAGCGGCACCATCACTTCCGGCTTCGGTTTCCGCCGCTCATTCGGCCGGATGCACAAGGGAGTCGACATCCGCCTCGAAGTGGGCGATACGGTGCGCGCAGCACTCGACGGAACCGTGCTCCGCACGGGCCGCGAACCGCGAGGGTATGGAGTGTTTGTGGTTATTCAACATCCGGAAGGCCTCGAGACGCGATATGCCCACCTCAGCGAAGTGCTTGTCACAGCCGGTACGCAGGTTCTCTCGGGCGATCCGATAGCTTTGGGAGGCAACACGGGAAATTCCACAGGTCCACACCTGCATTTCGAAACGCGACTTCTCGGCGCTGCTTTCGACCCGACCACAATGTTCGATTTCTCTATGCCGCCGGGCATGCTGCGACAGCGCGACCTCGCGGCTCTTGATGCCGTGGAGGATGCCGCCGACACCAAGGCGCATCCGGCCGCCGGCAAGCGCACTTACGTGGTCCGCACGGGCGATACGATAGCTTCTGTGGCTCGCAAAGCGGGCATCACGACACTCGCGCTTTGCCGTCTCAACATGCTCTCATCGAGCGACAAGCTCCAGCCGGGACGAATGCTGCGCCTCCGCTAATCCAAATTTACAACATCGATTTTTGATTTTTGCCGGGTCTAAAGATGGCTCAGCATCTCGGCCGCCCGCTCGCCGTGGTAGTGCTCGAACTGCTCGCGGTTCCGCTTCCAGCGCCGATGGCTCCATAGCCAGTATTCCGGAGCCTCCCGGATATTGGCCTCCAACAGACTGAAATAGCGGCGAGTTACTTCAAACATCTCCTCCTTCTTCACATTCTCAGAGATAGGTATGAACCGTAGGGTATAGTATCCCCGCTTCGGCCTGCTCATCCATGCGTAAACAGCCTTGGCCCCCAAGAATTTCGATATGCGTTCGGGCCCGGTATAGACGCCCGTGTCATGATTCAGAAAATCGGTGAAGAGATGAATATTCATTCCGGGGGCCTGGTCGGCTATATAGCCCGTCACCGAGGGGACACCTTCCCGCTTCCAGCCGATGAGCTTCTGGAGAATATCGTTCATCGGCACATTATTGGCCTTGAAACGGGTGCGCAGTTTATAAAAAATGCGGTCGAAAAAACGGTTGTTAAGCGGATGATAGATCTGTGCGCACCTGGCCTTCGGATCAATATGCAGAGGAAGGGAACTGACCCACTCCCAATTGCAGAAATGGCCGAGATATATCGACACCGACTGGCCGCTGGCAACGGCATCATTAACCTCCTCGATACCCTCCACACGCAACCGTTTGCGCATGTTTTTCTCGGTCATGGCTCCCAACCGGAGGGTCTCCACGAAATAATCGCCGAGGAACCGATAGAAACCTTTCTCAATGCGCCGTAGTTCCTTATCGCTTTTTTCCGGGAAGGAAGTCCTCAGATTCTCGCGCACAACTCCCCGCCTATACCTTACGACATCGCAGGCCAGCCATGCAAGGATATCTGAAAAGAAATAGGAAATTCGCGCTATCATCGTCCGGGTCCTTTCTTAGCTGTTTATCCGTTTTATCTTCTTTTCTTTTCTTATCTATCCTCGGCTTTAAGCTTGTCTTCCCTCGGCTTTTAGCTTGCGTATCAGCGCCGGGCGCATCACAAATTTCTGCGAGCACCAGCCGAGCGCCCACCATACCGCCGCCAATATCCAGAGATTGATGTATGGGCCATGAAGCTGAGAGATTGTCGCTCCGTTGGCATTCATCTTGATAAAGCCTTCCACGCCCCATGTCGAAGGGCAGATCGACGCAAGCCAGCGCCACGCCGTCGGCATATCGTAAAGAGGCCAGATAAGTCCCGAGAGGAAGAGAAATACCACCGACGTAGCCACCCATAGAACGAACACCGATTCGCGCTCCATCACAAGCGACTGGAAGCAATAGCCGATTCCGAAGCAGGCAATCGTCATAGGCAGAAGATACGCTAAGATCTCTATAAGGTTCCCTTCCATCGGAAAACGGAAAATGAGAGGAACATAGTGCAGAAGAAATATCGAAGGGATAAACAGAATTGTGAAATAGCAGAGCATCTGCGCCAGCATTGTCAGGAACACCGATTGCGTTCTGTTGTCGGAGCTGTATCCCGTGAGACGCGGGTTCTCACGCTTGGCGCCCCCGGCCATTCCCACTGCAAGTATTATGCATTGATGCAGAATCAATATCAGCACACCGGGCATGATAAATGAATCGAACCCGTTGCGTATGTTGCCCATAGATATGTTGTGTATGGGCAGAAGATCTCCATCGGTAATCGTTTCCGCAAGAGGCGCAATCTCGTCAACCTTTATGGAAAGCAATTCGGAGCCATATTCCTCCATTATACTTGTGGTGGCTACTAAAAAACCGCGATAACGCAAAAGGAGGCTCATGTCGCTATATAGCACCGCATTGGCGGTCTCGTTGCGTCCAACTTTCTTCTGAAAGCCTTCAGGGATTTCGAGAATGCCATAGCATTTATGCTCGTTCATAGCGCGGCGCGCTTCCGAAAGGTCTGCCGCATAACCGATTACCCGCGCCTGATCAGTGGCATCAAGCTTACGTGCAAGATCGCGGCTGAGCGCGGTTCCGTCATGGTCTACCACAACCACCTCTACATTCTTCACCAGCTCCGGATTATATATCAGCGAATAAATCACAGGATAGGCCAAAGGCAGAAACGTGAAGAACAGTATCAGCCCCCCGTCGTGGATCACCATCTTGAACTCACGGCAATAAACCTCGAATATATCCCTGATTATCCTTTTCATCTTAAATTCAACATTCAAAATTCCCTCGTTGCGGTCGCGTGAGCGAACTTTAGTTCGCCATCATTCAAAATTCCCTTTTCGCCGCCCCCATTCAAAATTCAACATTCAAAATTCAAAATTATTACGGAACGTATACGGGTTTCAGCAGTTGCTTCTTCAGCCTCCAGAGCATCGTAAGAGGCAAAACCATGAAAACTATATATGCCACAAACCATATTTTTGAATATGCCACATGAATCCCGTTGAGGGCGTTGTCGATATATATGAGGAAGTTATAACGTATAGGGACGATATAACTGAAAATGCCCATGGCGCCATACATACTCTGCACCGGGAAGGAGAAAGCCGCTATCGAGAAGGAGAGGATTCCCAAAAGCGCGCTCACCGAAAGCGAGAGCCGCAGGTTGGGAAGAACACTGATTATGAATAGTCCGAAACCCTGACAGGCCAGCACAAACATCAGCTCCGAGATTATCATCCATGTCCACGACCCGTTCATCGGATAATGGTTATAGCGATAGAGCCACGCTGTCATGAACAGAGCCACTACCCACCATATCAGCGTCTGGGGAGCGAGTTTGCCGAAGATCGCCCTCACAACCGATCCCCGCGCCATCCGCATAAGCCTACGCGACGTGCCGTATTTCATCTCCTGGCCGATGCTGAAAGTTGTCATCAGCAGAATCATCAGCTGAAGAAGACAAGGCACAAACGAGTTGGCGATATATATACCGTAGTTCAGCTGCGGATTGCCGATCGGCCGGGACGCTATATTCACCGGCTGCAGCATCGGCGACAGATTCTCGGCATCAAGTCCGGCCGATTCTACGACGTTCATCGCCACTCCGGCCGTGGCAAAAATGGCCGTGGCCTTGAAGGTCTTGAAAAGCATCGTGGCGGGCACGAAATAGGTCATGTTGGTATAAAACGTGATCACCGGCTTGCGCCCGGCCATCAGGTCGGCCTGAAAATTCTCGGGTATCAGGAAAAAGCCATATACCTCCCCTTTCTGCATCAGATGGCGAGCCTCGCTGAAACTTTGAGGCGTCTGCACAAGGTCAACCATCTGCATCCCGCCCAGACTCTGCGTGATCTGGCGGCTTAGCGAGGTACCGTCGCGATCAACAATAGCGGCAGGCACCCGCGTGGGAAGACCCTTGTCGAGCATGGTGGTCAGAAACAGGAGCATAAACAGCGGGAGCATGAAGAACCCCACCCAATAGATGGGACGCCTCACGATCTGAATCACACTTCTGAGCATGATTCCCACTACACCCGTCTGAGGTATTTTCTCGTTTACCGACATCGTATCTCTTTCAGTTTTACCTTACTGACTTTTTATTTCACCACTCCTTCATAGAGCACTGACATGCCGGGGCGGAAATTCTCCACAGGTTTCTCGGGGCGCGCCTTGATCTGGAATGTACGCGCATCGTAATCGCCAGTGGCTTTCGTGGCCTGCCAGTTGGCGTACGTGCCGAGATCCTTGATGTAGAAGACTTTCATCTCCACTTCCTTGTCGAGAGCCGGGATCTTCACTTTCAGTTTCGAACCGAGCTTGATATCTTTCAGAAGAGTCTCACGCACATTGAACACAGCCCAATGGTCGTCTTTCTGAAGAGTCATAACCGGCGCACCGGTGGCTATCAGCTCGCTCACATGCGGATAGACAACGGTGATTTCGCCATCGCACGGCGCGACAAGATACTGATCCTCAAGGATGGCTCCTACCTCTTTGACTCCGCCACGGGCCACATTCAGCATAGCCTCGGAAGCCTCTTTGTCTTCGCGCTGAGCTCCCTGCCTGGCCAGTTCATATTGACTGCGGGCGGCCGATTCGGCGGCTTTGGCTGCATCATAGGCCGCTTTGGCCTCATCTCGCTTCTGGGCGCTCACAACGCCTTTGTCAAAGAGCGACTGCATACGGTCGTAGGTCTTCTTTGTTATCTCCGAGGCTGCCTGAGCCTGAGTCCACAGGTCGCGGGCGCTCTGGATTATCTGCACGCGGGTGCCGGCATCAACCTTGGCATTGGTGGCCTGCGCCGCACTTTCCATCGCTTTGGCCTGCTCCATGCGGGCATCAACAAGCGACGAGGTGATTCTCACCAGCGTGTCGCCGGCCTTGACATGGGCGCCCTCGACTACATAAAGCTCGGCTACACGACCCGGCAACTTGCCGGATATACGTATCTCCGTAGCCTCTCCCTGGCCCTGTACGGTGTCAGGACCGGGCTTCAGGCATAGGAATCCCACTACCGCAAGCGCGGCCAGAATCAGAAGTATCACTATAATCGTAGTGATCAGAAGCTTGTCTTTCTTCGTCACTTCCGAAGGATCCTGCGCCCCGGTGGGACGCTCCGCATAGCTGTTATCATTCGCAGACATATTCTGTTTCTTTAAGTTTATTATTCTGAAATCCTGAATCCGGCGTGTTCCGGATAGGACCGGACTTTCAATAATTAAGATTCCCGGCTACCTTGGCCAGATATACCTCACAGAGACGTATGCCGACCTCGGCATCTATCTTCTCGCTGTTGGCCTGAAGCCATGCCGTCTGGGCGGCTATGACATCGTTGGTGGTCATCACCCCCTCTTTGTAGCCGAGCTGAGCAGAGCGGAGGTTCTCGTCGGCACTCTTCATGTTCGAAAGCGTCATGTCGTAGGTCTTGAAAGCCTCCTGAAAGCTGAACTTGGCCTGCTGTACCTGCAGGTCCACTTTCTCCTCAAGATCCTCAAGCATCATGCGCTGCGCATTGGTGGCGGCTTTCGTGGCGCGGTAATGATTGTAGTTTCCTCCCCAGTGCCAGAGCGGTATAGTGAGGGTGGCTCCAACGCTGAAACCTCCTCCGAAACGCTTGCGAAATCCATCGTTCAGGTTCGGATTGGAGAATGAATATGCCCCGACAACCGCAAGTTTGGGAAGCATCTGACCCATAGCCAATTTCTCCCGGTTGGACAATACGGATATCCCTTGCCTCACAACATCGAGATCCTGGCGGCGCGCATATACATCCTGCATGTTCAGCACAGGATCGGGCGGCGTTGTGAAACCGCGCTCGAAATCCTCATCCTCAAGCGTCATCTCCGACTGAACGGGAAGGCCGCACACCTGCGCCAATGCCATACGGGCAAGCGTCAGGCCGTTCTGAACTTTCGTGCGCATTATCTTCGCCTCGTTGAGTTTCACTTCCACCGTCAGCAGATCGGAGCGCGTGGCCACACCGGCCTCTACCATCGCATTCACACTATAACGCAACGTATCGACCAAAGTGACGAAACTCTCGGCAAGCTTCTCTTTCGATTTCAGAGACACTACCGTCCAATAAGCCTGATCCACGGCAAACACCACATCCTGAACTACGCTGTTGCGTGCTGCTACAGCCATTTTCTCGGCATACTTGGTGATCTCGTTCAGAGCCTTGATCTGACCGCCCATGAACACAGGCTGCGTCAAGGTGAACGCTCCGGCGAAAACATTATGCGTGTCGAAACTCATGGCCTCCTTCGGAATCACGGCCACCTCTGTAGGAATATAGCTTCCTGACGACGGATCTTTGATCGGCGTACCGTCGGGAGCCGTAAGGATATTATACTTGAACTGCTGCGTCGAAGGGTCGAAACTCATTGTGGGGAGCTTCGCATCCTCACCAAGAAGATTGATGGTCCGCTGGTTATAGAAATATGTTCCGGCGAAATCTATACCCGGGAGATAAAGCGACTTCGCCGCCTTACGCTCATAGCCCGCACCGCGGATACCCTCCTCGGCCATGAGGATGGTCTTGTTGTTGCGCACAGCCATGTTGCGGCATGAATCGAGCGAATAGCGCTGAGCCTGCGCCGGCAGGCATCCCGTCGCGAACGCCAGCACAGTGCCGACAGCCGTGATATATCCGGTTATTTTCATAAGAAATCCTTTTTTCGTAATCTCTATCAATCCGCCCTTCTCCTGATGGGTCTAATTATTATACAAAGTTAACAGCTTTTTGTTTAATTTTAAAATTTACCCTCTCATTTCCCTTTCCCTCATTCAAAATTCCAAATTCCCCATTCAAAATTCCTTTTGTCCGCGCATAATTCAAAATTCCAAATTCCCCATTCAAAATTATTCCGTATCTTTGCAAAGTTTTTCCCAATTAAGCAATTAATGAATCTCCCAACGCTTTCCCGCGCCGACTATTCGGCCCTCATACGCCTCGGGTTGCCGGTGCTCGTAACCCAGCTCGGCATCATCGTCGTCAGCTTCGCCGACACGATGATGGTCGGAGCATATGGCGTCGACGAGCTTGCAGCGGCTGCTTTCGTCAATTCACTGTTCGTGATTCCGACAGTGATGCAGATCGGTTTCGCCCAGGGACTGACGCCACTCGCCGGAGCCCTCTTCGGCAAAGGCGACCGCCGGGAAGCGGGACGCACTCTCCGCGCAGGACTCCAGATAAACATTGCCGTCTCCATCACCCTCACCGCCGTGATGGGAATATTATATTTCTTCCTCGACCGATTCGGCCAGCCGGAAGAACTCTTGCCGCTCGTGCGCCGTTACTATCTCATAATTCTCGCCACGATGCTCCCCATGTCGGTATTCAACTCCTTCCAGCAGGTATGCAACGGAGTCAACGATACGGCTATGCCCATGTGGATGATACTCGGAGCCAACGTCATCAACATCGCCGGAAACTGGCTCCTCATATTCGGCCATTGCGGAATGCCCGAGCTCGGTCTGGCGGGCGCCGGCTGGAGCACTCTCGTTGCACGTTACTGCTCGGCTTTCGGCATAGTGATATTCTTCCTCAAAGCCAACCGCTACAAGCCATACGTTGCCGGATTCCATATCGGCTCCAATATTGGCGAGACACGCCGCCTGGTCTGGCGCACCGGATATCCGGTGATGATCCAGAGCGGAATCGAATGCATGCTCTGGACTTTCGGCGCCGTGGTGAGCGGATGGTTCGGCAAAATTCAGCTCGCCGCCTATCAGGTTGTGAACACAATGGCGCAACTCGGTTTCATGACATTCATTAGTTTCGGAACAGCCACCTCCATCCGCGTGGCCAACTTCGCCGGTGTGGGAGATATTACCTCCATGCGCCGCATCACGGCCGCCGGAGTCCATCTGAACCTCATTCTTAGCACCATCGCCTCGCTCATCTTCCTCTTCGGAGGAAAATGGCTCATCGGATGCTTCACACCCGATTCCGACGTCACCGCCTCGGCAATGGCCCTTATCCTTCCGCTGGTGATCTATCAGTATATGGACGCGTTGCAGCTCACATTCTGCAATGCCATCCGAGGCACCTCCCATGTCAAGCCTCTTCTCTGGATTTCAACAATCTGCTATATCATGGTGGGCATTCCTGTGCTCCTTCTCTTCGCGAAAGGTTTCGGCTGGGGCAATGTTGGCGTCTACTATAGCTTCGATGTAGCCCTCGCCCTTGCCGCCATCGCCGCTACCCTCGTCTTCTACCGCACCCTCCGCAAATTCAACATTCTCCCCGGCGCGGTTGCGTGAGCGAACTTTAGTTCGCCTCCCATTCAAAATTCCTTTTGTCAGCACTTAATTCAAAATTCCAAATTCAACATTCAAAATTATTCATTAACTTTGTCTTTTGTCATGAAGGATTTTTGGAAATTCCTGCGGCATTACGCCGCCCCATATAAATGGAACATCGCTGCCAGCATCTTCTTCAACCTGCTGACAGCCTTCTTTACGCTCTTCTCTTTCGCGTTCATCATGCCTATCCTCCAGATGCTTTTCGGCCTCAATACCACGGAGTATCATTACATGGAATGGGGACAGGCAAGCCTCATGGACGTGGCGATGAACAATTTCTATTACTACATATCTTCGCTAATAATAAGCATCGGCCCATCCATCACCCTGCTCCTTCTGGCTGGCCTGCTGGCCGGAATGACGCTCCTCAAAGTCCTATCCGCCTACAGCAGCGAGCTCTTCACCATCCCGATGCAGAACGGAATCACGCGTGACATCCGCAACACCATGTACGACAAGATCGTATCCCTTCCCATAGGCTTCTTCACCCGCGAGAAGAAAGGAGACATCATGGCCCGCATATCGGGTGACGTGGTAGAGGTTCAGGTTTCCGTCATGTCCTCGATTTTCAGCCTCGTGAAATATCCGATCATGATTATCGCGAGCCTCGGCATGATGCTGGCCATCAGTTGGCAGCTCACTCTATTCGTATTCGTGCTTCTCCCCCTTATCGGCGCCTTGATGGGGGCCGTGGGCAAAAAGCTCAAGGCGCAGAGCCTTGCTACGCAGGAGAGATTCGGCTCCATGCTTTCCAACATAGAGGAGACGATCGGCGGCCTACGCGTTGTCAAAGCCTTCAATGCCGAGAACCACATGGACCGGAACTTCCGCACCGAAACCACCGATCTCTACCGCCTCCAGAACGCCCTGATGCGCCGCACGGCACTCGCCCACCCCATGAGCGAGTTCCTCGGAACCGTGGCCGTGGCGATAACGCTCTGGTTCGGAGGATCTCTCATACTTTCCGGCACATCCTCCATCACAGCCCCTGAATTCATCTATTACATGGTGATGTTCTATAGCCTCATCAATCCGGCCAAGGAATTCTCCAAAACATCCTACGCCGTGCAGAAAGGTATGGGAGCCATGAAACGCATCGACAAGATACTCAATGCAGAGAATCCCATCCGCGATCCTGAACAACCACAGGAATTACTGACCGACCGCGGCAACAGTTCAGTATCTTTCCGCAATGTAAGCTTCAGCTACGATGGCGAGCGCGATGTGCTCTCAGATATCAATCTTGAGGTGAAACCGGGACAGACGGTTGCCATTGTCGGTCAGTCCGGCTCCGGCAAGTCCACGTTGGTAGACCTTATCCCTCGTTTCTGGGATGTGCAGAGGGGAGAAGTCGAAGTCGACGGCATCAACGTCAAGGATCTCCGCATAAAAGACCTCCGCTCGCTCATGGGCAACGTGAATCAGGAGGCCATACTCTTCAACGACACCATCTACAATAACATAGCGTTCGGCGACAAAAACGCTACCCCTGAAAAAGTCGAGGCCGCCGCGCGCATCGCCAATGCCCACGACTTCATAATGGCCACCGAACATGGCTACGACACCATGATCGGCGACCGCGGATGCCGCCTATCCGGCGGTCAGCGCCAACGCATCAGCATCGCCCGCGCAGTGCTGAAAAACCCGCCTTTGCTTATCCTCGATGAAGCAACCTCGGCGCTCGACACCGAAAGCGAACGACTGGTTCAGGATGCCCTCGAGAAACTGATGAAGGACCGAACGACGATCGTGATTGCCCACCGGCTTTCAACAATCGTCAATTCCGACCTTATATGTGTGCTTCAGGACGGCCGCATCGCCGAAACCGGCACTCACTCGCAGCTCATCGACCACGGCGGTATTTACCGTCGCCTCGTGGAAATGCAGCAGGTATGATAAAAACAACATGACTATGGATGATAAATTTCCCCCGGGAAACCTTCCCGAAGAAAATTCCTCCGACTCCGGCAACCCCTGCGAGATCAATGAAGAGGAAACCCGCGACATAAACAAGGAATGGGCCGAAGCGCTTCACCTCGAATATGAACCTTCCGGGACGCCTCCCCCTCCACCAATGCCTGGACGACCGGCGTCGGGCCCGATTCCGGAGCCACCGATGCCCGGCAACCCCTCTCCGGTACCGCCGGCCCCGGCCCCGATTCAAAATTCAAAATTCCCGATTCAAAATTCCCCCATGCCTCCGACATATTTCGTATGGTCGGTGCTCGCGACAGTGCTTTGCTGCTTCATTCCCGGAATAATCGGCATTGTCTATAGCTCAATGGTCAGCTCCCGTTACTATACCGGCGATTTCGAAGGTGCACGCCGGGCATCCCGCAACGCCGAGATATGCATTATCATTTCCATAGTGCTCGGTGTGGTCAGCTCCACTCTCTATCTTCCCCTCTCCCTGCTTCTCTAATAATGAAGCGGCAAGATCGGACGCACCGTAAGGAATATATCAGGATCGCCGTCGCGCTCGCGGCGGCGGCTCTCTTTTGCGCCTTATATTTTCTTATCGACCCCGAAGCCTCCTCGTGGGTTCCGCAATGTGTGTTCCATCGGCTCACCGGCCTGAAGTGTCCGGGATGCGGGAGCCAGAGAATGCTCCATGCGCTGCTCCATGGCGACATTGCCGCCGCATGGCATCACAACGCCATGCTCCTCTGCCTCCTTCCCCTGCTCATTCCCATGATTCTCATCGAACTCGCTCCCTCACGCTGGCCCCGCATCTATGCCCGCCTCCACTCCGTACCGGTTATAATTTCCCTTCTCGTCCTCCTCATCCTATGGAGTTTCCTCCGCAACTTCGCCTGATCGCCCGTTGCGTGCAAGCACTTTAGTGCGCAGAAGAAAATTCAAAATTCCACATTCAAAATTCTCCATTCAAAATTCAAAATTATTTATGCTTCCCTTGTTCATAATCGGCTATATGGCCTCAGGCAAGACCACCTTCGGGCGTGCGCTTGCCCGGCGCACCGGCCGACAGTTCATCGACCTCGATTTCTTCATCGAACAGCGCTTTCACACCACAATCTCCCGCCTTTTCGAGGAAAGAGGCGAAGAGGGTTTCCGAAGCCTCGAAAGCGCCATGCTACGCGAGGTCGGCGAATTCGATGATGTCGTGATTTCATGCGGTGGAGGCACACCCTGTTTCAACGCCAACATCGACTATATGCTCTCGCGCGGCAACACAGTGCTGCTCGAAGCCTCCGTCGACCGTATAGTGGAGCGCCTTGTGGCCAACAGCTCGCGCCGGCCGCTGATGAAAGGAAAGAAGCCCGAAGAGATACGTCTCGCGGTAGAAGAAGGCCTTGCCTCCCGCCGCCCTTACTACGACCGCGCACCCGTGCACTTCTGCGGCGAGCAACTCGAAGACCGCCGCCAGATCGACACCACCGTCGAAACCTTCCTCCGCCTCCACCCCGCGCTTTAATCATCTATGATTTGGCCGTCACGAAATTTAGTGTTAATTTAGGGGCAAAATAAACACACCGTCTGCGCCATGAACCAGAACGATAAAGACTTCAGCCTCCAGCCCCAACCGGAGACCACAATGCTGGACAAGGAAAACCCGGCTATACAGATCGGATTGGTTGCCAACTATTCCGACAGTTATGAAACGCGCATGCTCCTCACTCCGGAAGCATGCGGAATGCTGACTTCGGCCGGCATAGGAGTCTGCATGGAAGAGGGAGCGGGATCCGATATAAGTTTCCCGGATGCCAAATATGCCGAATACGGCGTGCGCATCGTGACGCGCGACGTAGCCCTCGCCTCGCCGGTGGTGCTCAGCTATGCAGCCCTCAAGCCCAAAGATATCAAGAAAATGAGCAAAGGCGCCTGTCTGCTCTGCATGATGGACAATGCCCTTTTCGAAGCCACCACAATCCGCACGCTTCTTCAGCACCGCATAATCACCGGCTGTTTCGACAATATGTACAGCCACAACGATGAGCCGGTTTTCGCAAATATCATCGATGAGATCGATGGCCGCGCAGCTGTGATGTATGCCGAAGAAGCCCTCTCTTATCTCGGAGGAGGCAAGGGAGTGCTTCTTGCCGGAGTGGCCGGGATAAACCCCTGCGAAGTGCTGCTCATCGGAATCGGCAATGACATCATTGCCGCCGCCAAAGCCGCAGCGGCAGCCGGAGCCCGCGTCACGGTGATGGACAACGACTGCTCCACCCTTCAGGTTGCCAAAGATATTCTCGGAAACACCGTCGACACGGTGGCCGTCCATCCTCGTGTGTTATATAACAGGGTAAAGACAGCCGATGTGATAATTATGGGAAGCACCACCCGTCCGTTCGAGTTTCCGCGCAACCTCTCCGCAGCCATGAAAGAGACGGCATATGTACTCGACCTCAACGAAACCCATCCATCGGTCAGCGTGCCCCGCACGGTAGCTATGGCCCTCTCCAATGCTCTGGTGAATTTCTTCGATGAAATGGCTATCAAGGATGGCATCAGGGGAATGATCGCCACCACGCCCGGCGTGCAATATGGAGTTGTGACCTACGACGGCAAACTTGTCGACAAACTGATTGCAAGCTATCTCTCGATGCCGAGCGTCGATCTAAACGTGATGCTTTCGGCCGCTAACTGATGACAGAGACAAAGCTAACTGATGACAGAGACAAAGAAGAGTCTACTGCATATAATTCCATCAAACCGATGGGGAGGGATTCAGGCTTATGCCCTTGACATCTGCCGACACTATAATGCCCGGGGATGGCAGGTGACTGCTCTTACGCGAAATGCCGTCGGAGTAGACGCTCCTTTCGCCGAAGCCGGGATAGAGCTCGTGCATGCTCCTCTCAACGGATTCCTCGACATCTCCACGGCAATGATTCTGGCTCGCCGACTGCGCCGTATGCCTCAGGACGGAGGCGTGGTCCACGTGCATCGCTATCGCGATGCATTCGCAGTGATTATAGCCAAAAAGATTGCAAAGCGGCCGGATATCCGGGTTGTATCGACAAGACACGCCGTGCGCCGCGGTCGGGATACATTCCTCTTCCGAAAGCTTTACAGACTCATCGATGCCCACATCTTTGTGTCGGCCATGGCCTATGACGCCTTCCGCCATGCCGCAACCCGCAATATAAAGCTGCCTCCCGACAGCGTATACATTCTCCGCAACAGCCTGAATATCCCTGCCGGAGAACCCGCGCCGGAGCCATCCCGCGGACCGGTCACGGCATTATATCAGGGTGCGATCATGAAAGGGAAAGGCCTCGAGACACTCATCGATGCCCTGACCTCGCTTCGCAACCTCAAAATGCGGCTTCGCATCTCCGGAACCGGCAATCCGGACTACCTCGACCTGCTGCGCCGCCGCGCAATGAGTCGCGGAGTGATGGAGATGATCGACTGGAACACAAAAGGCTCTCCGTCGGTGGAGCAATGCGCCGAAGCACATTTCAGCGTTCTTCCGTCAACCGAACGGGAAGCGCTGGCAATGAGCGCGCTCATGGCTATGGCCGCCGGACGCCCTCAGGCCGTCACTTCCAACGGCGCCCAGAGCGAGTATCTCGAAGACGGCAAGACCGCCTTACTTGTCAAGCCGGCCGATGCCGCTTTGCTGGCAGAGGCCATGCGCAGACTCGCTTCCGACGCCCCGCTGCGGCAGGAGATGGGCCGTGAGGCTTACACAGTCTATTCAAGACTCCTCTCATGGCCACACTTCATACGGTCCCTCAATGAAATCTACGATAATAATATCAAAGAATAAATACGATAATGTCTTCAGAGAATAAAATGAAAAAAGCCCTCATAACGGGAGTCACCGGTCAGGATGGTTCCTATCTCGCAGAATTGCTGCTATCGAAAGGATATGACGTTCACGGCACCATACGCCGCAACTCATCCGACTTCCGCGAACGCATCACCCATCTCGAAGGACATCCGCATTTCCATCTCCATTTCGCAGACATGTCCGACTCGATGAGCCTGCTCAAGGTAGTGATGGACGTCCGTCCCGATGAAATTTACAACCTCGCGGCTCAAAGCCATGTGCAGGTTTCCTTCGACGTGCCCGAATATACGGCCAACACCGACGCCACCGGTGTGCTGCGAGTCCTCGAGGCAGTGCGCCAGGCCGGCCTCGCTTCAACCTGCCGTATCTATCAGGCTTCCACATCTGAGCTCTACGGAAAGGTAGAGGAAGTGCCTCAGAATGAAAAAACGCCGTTCCATCCCTACAGCCCTTACGCTGTTGCCAAGCTCTATGGTTTCTGGATAGTAAAGGAATACCGCGAGGCTTACGACATGTATTGCTGTTCGGGAATTCTTTTCAACCATGAATCGGAGCGGCGAGGCGAGACATTCGTTACCCGTAAGATCACTCTTGCCGCCGCCCGAATCGCCCAGGGGAAACAGGATAAACTCTTCCTCGGCAACCTCTCTTCGCTGCGCGACTGGGGATACGCTCCCGACTATGTGGAATGCATGTGGCTCATGCTGCAGCAGGAAAAACCGGAGGATTTCGTGATAGCCACCGGTGTGCAGCACTCAGTGCGTGAGTTCGCCACTCTTGCATTCGCCCGCGTCGGCATTCCGCTCCGTTGGGAAGGAGAAGGTGTCGATGAAAAAGGTATTGATGAGCGCACGGGGAAAGTCGTGGTGGAAGTCTCTCCCGATTTCTATCGTCCCACAGATGTTGTCAACCTCTGGGGCGATCCGACGAAGGCCCGTACCAACCTCGGCTGGAACCCTTCGAAAACATCATTTGAGGAACTGGTGAAAAAAATGGTTGACTCCGACATGAAGAAGGTAGCCACCGAACGGGCTTCCGATTATGTAAGGACAAATCTTGAGGAATATCTTGAAAAAGGAATTGTGAAATGATGCGCAAGGATTCGAAAATATATGTGGCCGGTCACCGCGGCATGGTGGGTTCGGCTATTGTCAGGGAACTTGAACGCCAAGGCTATCATAATATAATCACCCGCACACACTCCGAGCTCGACCTCACCGACCAGCGGGCTGTCGAGGCATTCTTCGCCGCCGAGCGGCCCGAATATGTTTTCCTCGCGGCCGCAAAGGTTGGCGGCATCGAGGCCAACGACAAGGCTCCGGCCGATTTCATGTATCAGAACATGATGCTGGA
>URNY01000007.1 GCA_900549375.1 uncultured Bacteroidales bacterium
TTTTATATTTTACAGCAGGTTACAAAAGAGGCTGTGCCTATTTTGACACAGCCTCATTTTTTTGCCGAAACATCCGATTAATGAAGTGGAAAGATTATTTGCGTAATATCTGAGATATTAGTAATTTTGCGATATGAAAACGAATGTAGCAGTATTTTTCGGAGGACGCTCTGTAGAACATGAGATCTCCGTTATTTCGGCTTTGCAAGCCATCAATGCTTTCGACAAAGAGAAATACAACATAATTCCTGTATATATTTCAAAACAGGGAAGATGGTTCACGGGAGAGAAGCTCCTTGAAATCCGTAATTACAGGGACATGAAGAAACTCACCGATGAATCGGAAGAGGTGTTCATGCGTCCCGAATTCGGTGATTATAATCTGTACAAAGCGAACACCGGAATGTTCTCGAAACGCAATCCGGTTGTAGCCGAATTGCATGTAGCGTTGCCGGTGCTTCACGGAACCAACGGAGAGGATGGAATCTTCGAAGGATTACTCGAAACCATAGGTATTCCGTTTGCCGGTTGCAACACTCTGTCGAGTGCCAACGGCATGGATAAGATCACAATGAAGATGATACTCCGCGAATCGGGAATCCCGGTTGTGGATTATGTCTGGTTCACCGATCACAACTGGCTTTCCGGAAAAGACGCTATAATCAAAGAAGTTGAGGAGAGGCTCGGATATCCGGTGATTGTTAAACCAGCCAATCTCGGGTCCAGTGTAGGAATCGGCAAGGCATCGAACCGCGGCGAACTGATTTCGGCCATTGACAATGCAGAGAAATTCTCCCAGCGCATCATCGTGGAGCACATGATTGAAAATCTCAAGGAAATAAACTGCTCGGTGCTCGGAGATTGCGACGACCACCAGTCGTCGGTATGCGAAGAGCCGATCAAGACAGGAGATTTCCTCTCCTACGAAGATAAATATATGGGTGGCACTAAAACCACGGCCGGAATGCAGGCAAGCGACAAGCGTATACCCGCCGATCTCCCGGAAGAGATGAGCGAGAGGATCTGCAAGATGGCCGGCGACACATTCCGTGTTCTTTCCTGTCATGGCGTTAGTCGCGTGGACGTGATGGTTGATGAAAAAGACAACAGCATATACGTGAATGAAATCAACACCATACCCGGATCGTTGTCGTTCTATCTCTGGGAAGCATCGGGTATAACTTTTACAAGCCTTATGGACAGGCTTATACAGTTAGCCCTCAAACGCAAACGCTCAATCGAAAAGAAAACTTTCACATACGATTCCAATATCTTTGCCATGGGTGGCGGAACAAAAGGCGCTAAAGGTGCCAAAGGCTCGAAATTCTGAATACGGGTCTATGGCAAATCAGGCAAAATAAGTATCAACAAGAAAATATAGAATTCATCAATAGGCGATATCTGACATGGGTAAAAAATTCAAGGAATATAGCAAGCAACTCAATCTTTCGGACATCAACAAAGAGATGCTCGAAATATGGGATGCCCATTCTCTATTCGAATCGAGTATGAAGGAGAGGGAAGGGTGCCCGACATTCGTGTTTTATGAGGGTCCGCCATCGGCCAACGGTATGCCCGGAATTCATCACGTAATGGCAAGAACCATCAAGGATATCATTTGCCGCTACAAGACGATGAAAGGCTTTCACGTGAAACGTAAAGCCGGATGGGACACGCACGGATTGCCCGTGGAGCTCGGCGTAGAGAAAACGCTCGGTATCACGAAGGAGGATATCGGAGTCAAGATTTCGGTTGATGAATATAACGCCGCCTGCCGTCGCGAAGTAATGAAATATACCCGCGAATGGACGGATCTCACCCACAAGATGGGTTATTGGGTTGATCTTGAAAATCCATATATCACCTATGATAACCGTTATATCGAATCAGTATGGTGGCTTCTCAAGGAGTTATATAAGAAAGGCTATCTCTACAAGGGATATACTATCCAGCCTTATTCTCCGGCAGCCGGTACGGGTCTTAGTTCACATGAGCTGAACCAGCCCGGATGCTACAGGGATGTGAAGGATCTGACAGCCACAGCCCTTTTCACTATCAAAGATCCGAAGCCCGAGATGGAAGGCTGGGGACGGCCCTGTTTCCTTGCATGGACAACAACACCGTGGACCCTTCCTTCGAACTCAGCTCTCTGCGTCGGGCCGAAATTCGAATATGTCGCAGTTCGCACTTATAATCCATACACCGGGGATAAAATAACTGTGGTTATGGCATCCGCTCTTGTCAATTCATATCTCAAGAAGGAGGGCGATGCAGCCGATATGGATTCCTACAAACCGGGCGACAAGATTGTGCCATATCGCATCGTGGGCCGTTATAACGGCACCGATCTCGTAGGAATGCATTATGCCCAGCTTATGCCGTGGGTGAAACCGACCGAACGTCTGAATGAGCATTCCGCGGAATACGTCAAGAAATTTGCCGAGGCACATCCTGAGAATGTTTATAAGGTGGGTGATGACTCATTTGTAGAGATAGCGGAAGCCGCCTTCCGGGTTATCCCGGGTGATTATGTCACGATTGATGACGGTACGGGAATTGTGCATATCGCTCCGACATTCGGTGCCGATGACGCAAAAGTAGCGAAAGCGGCCGATATCCCGCCGTTGTTCATGATCAATGACAAGGGAGAGACCCGCCCCATGGTGGATCTTCAGGGGAAATTCTATAAGATTTCGGATCTTGCTCCCGAATTTGTGGAGAAATGTGTCAATGCAGATGAATATGCGCATCATGCAGGTGAATATGTGAAAAATGCGTACGACCCGCAGTTCAGCCCCGGCGGTAAATATGACGAGACTGCGGCTTCGAAAGCCGAGGATCTGAACGTAAGGCTTTGCATGGAGATGAAGCAGGCGGGTACTGCATTCCGCATGGAGAAGCATGTCCATAATTATCCTCATTGCTGGCGCACCGACAAGCCTGTGATCTATTATCCTCTCGACAGTTGGTTTATCCGTACGCCTCAGGCCCGTGAACGTCTTATTGAACTGAACGAAACTATCAAATGGAAGCCTGCTTCGACTGGCTCCGGAAGATTCGGAAAATGGCTTGAGAATGTTCAGGATTGGAACCTTTCCCGCAGCCGCTACTGGGGGACACCGCTTCCTATCTGGCGCACCGACGACGGCAAAGAAGAGATCTGCATAGGCTCCTATGAGGAACTCTGCAAACAGATCGATAACGCTGTAGAAGCCGGAGTGATGAAAGAGAATCCTTTTAAAGCCAAAGGTTTTGTTCCCGGGGAGTTCACAGCCGAAAATTATGACCGCATAGATATCCACCGTCCTTATGTGGATGATATCGTGCTTGTGTCGGAGAGTGGAAAACCAATGAAGAGGGAGACAGATCTTATAGACGTATGGTTCGATTCCGGCGCAATGCCCTATGCCCAAATTCATTATCCCTTTGAAAATAAGGAGCTGCTCGATTCGAAGGAAGTATATCCTGCGGATTTCATTGCCGAAGGCGTCGACCAGACTCGCGGATGGTTCTTCACTCTTCATGCCATTGCAGGCATGGTGTTTGATTCGGTTGCTTATAAGGCCGTTATTTCAAATGGTCTTGTGCTCGATAAGAATGGTAATAAAATGTCGAAACGTCTCGGCAACGCAATCGATCCATTTGGAAATATAGAGAAATTCGGAAGTGACCCTGTGAGATGGTACATGATTTCCAACTCTTCGCCATGGGATAATCTCAAATATGATGAAGAGGGGGTGGCCGAGGTGAGCCGCAAGCTTTTCTCGACACTTTACAACACATATAAATTCTTTGCGCTCTATGCGAATGTCGATGGATTTACGGGAGCTGAAAAGTCAGTGCCATTCAATGCAAGGCCTGAAATCGACCGGTGGATTCTGTCGTTGCTCAATAGTCTTGTCAAAGAAGTAGAGAGTGCTCTTGATGATTATGAACCGACGAAAGCTGCTCGTGCTATCGACACATTCGTCAACGACAATCTCAGCAACTGGTATGTGCGTCTGAACAGGAAACGTTTCTGGGCCGGAGAGATGGATGCCGACAAGCTGTCGGCCTATCAGACTCTTTATGCATGTCTGAAAACAACGGCCCAGCTGATGGCTCCGTTCGCTCCATTCTACTCCGACAGACTTTATTCTGACTTAACGGCAACAGGTTCGGAAGGAGACGGATATGCTTCCGTACACCTGTCTGACTTTCCTGTAGCCGATGATGCTCTTATTGACTCTGATCTTGAGGGTCGCATGAGCCTTGCCCAGATTATTACATCCAATGTGCTTGCTTTACGCCGCAAGGTTAATCTGAAGGTGAGACAGCCGTTGCAGACTTTACTGATTCCTGTAATGGATGATTCGCAGCGCAGAAGCATAGAACTGATCAAGAATATCATTCTTGACGAGGTTAATGTGAAGGAGCTTAAGATTGTTGACAATGAGCAGAGTGGTCTTGTGAAGAAAGTGAAAGCGGACTTCAAGAAACTCGGCCCGCGTTACGGCAAGATAATGAAAGCTCTGGGCAAAGCCATTACAGAAATGGGTCAGAAGGATATCTCCGAACTTGAGAAATCAGGCAAATATCAGTTTACGGAATTGCCCGAGTCTCCTGAAATCACCACAGAGGATGTTGAGATCATTCCTGAAGATATTCCTGGATGGCTCGTAACCAATGAAGGAAATGTGACGGTTGCACTTGATGTTACGCTTACCCCCGGACTCAAAAACGAGGGAATGGCTCGCGAACTTATCAACCGCATCCAGAACATTAGAAAAGCATCCGATTTCCAGATCACCGACAAAGTGAATGTTGAGCTTTCTGCAACCGATACGGTAAAAGGGGCCTTAAAGGAGTTTGGGAATTACATTGCCGGTCAGGTTCTCGCTGATATGATTGAGGCAGTAGAGACGGTGACAGGCGACAATGTTACCGAGCTTGATATCGATGGAGAGAAGATTCTTGCTAAAGTGACAAGAAAATGAATGTGACAGAGCAGAATTCTTATGAAATTAAAGCGAACAAGTCATCCGGCCTTTCGGCCGGGTGGCTTGCACTTATAATATGTGTAGCGGTAGTTTTAGTGGACCAGATTTCCAAGTTCTGGATCAAAACCCACTTCTATATGGGAGAGGATTATGAGATAACGTCCTGGTTCCATATAAAATTCATAGAAAACAACGGGATGGCCTTCGGTCTTGAGTTATGGAATAAACTTGCACTTACTATTGGCCGCATTGTAGCTGTAGTATTGTTTGTGTGGTTCATAATCAAGGTGAAGAATATGAAGAATCTTCGCACGGGATTCATTGTCGCAATCGCGCTGATTACCGCCGGTGCGGCCGGAAACATCTTCGATTGCGTTTTCTACGGTCAGATCTTCAACAATCCGATGCCACCGGAGACAGCAGTCCTTTTTCCGCCTGACGGCGGTTATGCCGGATGGTTTGAAGGTAAGGTTGTCGACATGCTCTATTTTCCGTTTTTCGATTTTTTCTGTCCCGAGTGGGTGCCCGGGATAGGAGGAACATATTATGAATTTTTCGCTTACATTTTCAATATAGCGGATTCATCGATATGCATCGGTGTGTTCCTTCTGATACTTTTTTATTCAAAGGATGCCGCCATAGCATTCAAAAGCCTGAAATAAGTTTATTTCCATGTCAAAGGTCATAATATCAGTCTGTTTAATGTTTGCGTTTTTGCTTTCCGCATGCGATGACCGTCCCCAAGGCGTTGCCTCGGAAAGCGAGATGGTGAATATCATTGCGGATATGGAAGTTGCCGAAACTTATCTCAGAAGTCACAGCACATCTTACTATAACGACAGCATCCGCGATAGTGCCGTGCGCTATGTGCTCAACCGTCATGGCATGACAAAGTCTGATTTTGACTCTACAATGAACTGGTATGGTCGAAATATCGACAAATATCAGGCATTGTTCGCGAAGGTAGATCAGGAACTGAACAGCAGGGCCAAGAAGGCGACAGGGAAATCGACCGACAACGTCAAGACAAACGATCTCTGGCCTTATTCGCGACATCTCTTCATATCAGTAAACTCTAATACCAACAGTCTGGTATTTTCAATCCCCGCTTCGGATCTGAAGAAGGGAGACAGACTTAACTGGAAATTGAGGCTCAATACGGGCATCACCGGCAATGTGATGTTCGGGGTCGAATACGACAACGGAACTTCCGGATATGTTTTCCAGGCTGCCGGCTCCTCAAAGAGGGTTGAAATGACTCTTCAGACTGATACGTCACTAATTGTGCGACGTATCTTCGGCAGCTTCAGGACCTCGCAGATGTCGGATATGCCTCTTTGGCTTGACAGTATCACTCTTGAAGCTGTTCCTTTCGACAGCACGCAATATTATCGGCGTAATATGCAGCGCTTTTACGTCGGTCCGAAACCTCTTCCCAAAACAGTATCAGAAGAGAAGGAAGATTCAGTTTCGATAGAATCTGTTTCAGCGGATTCAAAGGCCGCCGTTTCAGTCGCGTCTTCCGATGTCCAAGGGCTCAGCAAAGCTGCAACGAAGAAAAACAGCAAGTTGAAATTGACTCAAGGCCGAGAGATGCACCTAAAACACAAGACTAAATTACGGCCTGAATAATGGCTAAAAACATTCAGAATTGCGGGCAATCAGATAAAGGAATAAGATTGTTAAGCAATAGAACTCATATAAGAGATGTGAGAGGGGATGAAAAGATTCATCCCCTCTCGGTATTGGTTGTTTATGGAACGAGCCTCCGGACTATAAATGCTTTTGTGTCGGGCACTGATAATGTAGTTTTTATATCGCGATATGAGTTAATCCGATTTGAGAATGAGACACCGGGCACGCTTTATGTCGATTCCGAATTGATTGTTGAACCGGCAGATTGCTCTTCGGATCTAACTTGCGGTCTATATCCTTTCCGTCTCCTGCGAAATTGAATTTACTCAAATCAGTCGAACGGAATGTTTATATTGATCGATGGCAACGGCAGCCAGTAAGATTCCGGACTCCAGTTGATGTTCACAAGTCCGCGAGCTCCATATCTTTTGCTGTTGGGATAGAGACGTTGTGTGTAATAACGCCCTCCGCGATTGTAACGAACCACATAAGTGTCATCGTCAATCTGCCAAACATTCACATCTCTGGCCCCTCTTGCAGCATATGCCACCATTCTGGGAAGAATTGCGGGATAACCGTAACAATAGCGTTTGTGAGGTTTGGGTTTCCTGTAGTGTCTCGGCTCGCGATAATCGGAATATATTCTGATAGCAGGCCCGCGATCTCTGTCATGATGTTTATATCTTTTGTCATGACGATCTTTCTTATAACGTTGTTTCTCTTTGTGACGCCTGTCTTTGTCATGATGTCTATCCGACTTCCATTCGCGGTCACCATTACGATGGTCTTTACGGTCGGCAAATGCGACATTCGATCCTGTTGTAATAAAGAGAGAGAGGAGAATTAAACTGATTATACGTCTCATAGCAGTAAAAGATTAAATGCGACTTCTTACTTATTAGACGCATTGTCGTAAGAATAGTTTAAGTCACAAAACCTAATTCGCCGTGTTATTTTGTATATTAGGTAAATTTATATATCTTTGCCATTATTAAGTGTAGAATCTACACTTTTAATAATTCTGAAATAATTTCGTTACTCAGACCTTAATAATCGCATCATGAAGAGAATCTCATTATTAGTAGTTATCATCGCTTTATCCGCGATTTTAGCCGGCGCAAAAAGCCGAGTTCCCGCAGAAAAAGATATGGCGGGTTATCTGTTCGCCTATTTCACCGGCAACAATAACAATAAGCAGGAAGAGGCCATAAGGTTCGCTATCAGTGACGACGGATTCAACTACAAAGCACTTAACGGTAACCGGCCGATCATACCATCCGCTTTGATAAGCGAAACGGGTGGAGTGAGGGATCCACATATCTATCGAGGACCCGACAATTGTTTCTATATGGTTGTCACAGACATGGTGAGCGCCAGAGGATGGGATTCGAACAGAGGCATGACACTGTTGAAATCTTGCGATCTTCTGAATTGGAAAGCATCGGTTATCAACATCCAGAAAAAATACCGGGGACAGGAGAATCTGAAAAGAGTATGGGCTCCGCAGTCCATATATGATCCGAAGGCAAAAAGGATGCTTATTTATTGGTCGATGCAACATGGCGATGGCCCGGATATTATCTATTATGCATATGCTAATAAGGATTTCACAGATATCGAAGGAACCCCAAAGCCTTTTTTCATGCCATCCGACGGCAAATCATGTATTGACGGCGATATCGTCTATAAGGATGGGAAATTTTTTCTATTCTATAAGACGGAAGGACATGGCAATGGCATTAAGGTAGCAATAACCAAGGATCTGACATCGGGCAAGTGGATAGAAGAACCGGGTTATAAACAGCAGACAAAGGAAGCCGTTGAAGGTGCAGGAACCTTCAAACTCATTGGGGAGGATAAGTATATCCTTATGTATGATGTCTATATGAAGGGAGGCTATGATTTCACCGAGACTACGGACCTTAAGAATTTCCGCAATGTTGATAAGAAGGTATCGATGGATTTCCATCCCCGTCACGGCACGGTGATACCCGTTACTGCCGATGAGATGAATCGCCTCAAGGAGAAATGGGGCGTTCCCGGAGAAGGAATTGACAACGCATCGATCTATAGTCCCGACGGTCGTCTGTGTGTATCGGTATCCGATAATTCCGGAACACCGACTTACAGCGTGACTTATGACGGCAAAACGATGATCGAAGATTCCCCGCTCGGTCTTACGGCTGATTATTCGGATTTTTCAACCGGACTGACAATGAAATCCATCAGCGAGTCGAGGATAAATAAAAGTTACGAAAATAGGAGAATCAAGAAATCTCATGTAAATTTTAACGCCAATACGCTCGAATGTCGGTTTGAAAACAAAGAGGGATATACAATAGGAGTGGAATTCGTTGTATCGGATAACGATGTTGCTTTCCGATACAATCTCCGAAAACCTAAGGGTACCGGCTCGGCACGCATAATGAAAGAAATGACCGGATTCCGTTTTCCCGATAAATCCACAGCCTTCCTTTCTCCGCAAAGCGATGCCATGATTGGCTGGAAGCGCACCAAACCGAGTTATGAGGAGGAGTATATTATCGACGCCCCCCTCGACACCAAATCGAAATATGGTCATGGTTTCACATTCCCCGCTCTTTTCCGTGTCGGGAACGACGGCTGGGTTCTCGTGAGCGAAACAGGAGTAGACCGCCGTTATTGCGCCTCCCGTCTCTCCGACAGCAATTCCGGACTTTACACGATTGAATTCCCCATGGCAGAGGAGAATAACGGAAACGGCACCGTGGAACCTGCTTTTTCTCTGCCCGGCTCTACACCATGGCGCACACTGACTGTAGCCGAAGGACTCGCTCCGATTGTAGAGACTACTGCACCATGGAACACTGTTGAACCGCGCATTATGTCGGATAAAGTATATAATCCGGGCAAAGGCACCTGGAGCTGGATCGTTTGGCAGGACAATAGCATCAATAAGGAGGATATAAAGAAATATATCGACCTTGCCGGAGAGATGGGTTATGAATATACTCTAATCGACTGTTGGTGGGACAATAATATCGGACGCGACGGAATTCGGGAGCTTATTGAATACGGCAAAAATAAAAAAGTCACCCCTTTGATGTGGTATAGTTCAAGCGGGTACTGGAACGATATCGAGCAGAGCCCCATCAATATCATGGACAATCCTATAACCCGCAAAAAGGAGATGGAATGGCTGAAAAGTATCGGTGTGAAAGGTATTAAGGTGGATTTCTTCGGAGGTGACAAGCAGGAGACAATGAGACTTTACGAAGATATTCTGAGCGATGCCGACGATTATGGTCTTATGGTTATTTTCCACGGCTGTACACTTCCCCGCGGCTGGGAGGTCATGTATCCGAACTATGTGGGCAGTGAGGCAGTGCTCGCATCGGAGAATATGGTTTTTGACCAGCACTTTTGCGATAAGGAAGCCGAGAATGCGTCCTTGCATCCCTTTATTCGCAACGCGGTAGGGGCTATGGAATTCGGTGGCGTGTTCCTCAACAAACGTCTGAATAAAGGAAACGACGGCGGAACGGAGCGCAAAACGACTGATCCTTTTGAACTGGCCACAGCTGTGATTTTCCAGAGCCCGGCGCAGAATTTCGCGCTTACTCCCGGGAATCTGACAGATGCTCCTCTGGAGGCTTTAGAATTTATGAAAAATGTTCCTACATTATGGGACGATACTAAATATATCGATGGTTATCCGGGCCGTTATGCCGTGATAGCACGAAAGAGCGAGGGGAAATGGTATGTGGCCGGAATCAATGCAGGTCCGGAAGTACGCCAGCTTGATCTTGATCTCGGTTTCTTGGGTAAAGGGAATGCCATGATTCTGAAGGATTCAGAAAATGGATCGCTCGCTGAAGAGAATATCTTAATCCTGCCCGGTAAAAAGGTGAGAATTTCTATCGCTCCCAATTCCGGATTCGTGATCGTTAAATAATATTCCAGCAATCGTAAAATATCAGACAGCATGTCTTCCCGAAGAATATTTGCCGCCATCTCACTCTTGAGATCTTTTGCACTCTTCTTGATCGTGATTTTATCGTTTGTCTGTTCCTATGCTTATGCAGAGGAAACACCGGATTCGGCATATCTATTTTCTTATTCAAAAGATAAAGGGAAAAGCGGTTTACGTCTGGCCTGGAGTGGCGATGGAATTAAATGGAATTCGATTGGCGGAGCTAAAGATGGGTATGATTTCGTGAAATCGGATTTCGGGCCGTGGGGTAGCTACAAGATCATGTTCAGTCCGCGGCTTAAGAAGGTTGGCGGCAAATGGGAGGCAGTGTGGTATGTATCCGATAAGGGAGAGACACTCGCTTTTGCAGAATCCGAGGATTTGATTCACTGGTCGCCTCAACGGTATCGTAGAGCTGACAGTCCGGAGGGACTTAATGCTTTATCTGGTGAATATAATCCTGTATCCGTCGCGATAGGCGGAGAGGAATACAAG
This sequence comes from uncultured Bacteroidales bacterium, assembly GCA_900549375.1. Lineage (GTDB taxonomy): Bacteria > Bacteroidota > Bacteroidia > Bacteroidales > Muribaculaceae > Lepagella. The sequence goes on from URNY01000007.1 coordinate 11,062, forward strand.
GGCGAGATACGCAGGGTAGATTTCTCCTTCGTTAATAGCCTTCTGAAGTATGTTGAAAACCGACGGAAACTGGAAGCGATGCATTCCGAACTCATGAAGGATGATCGCGAAAGATTCGGAAACCTTAAGACGGTATCAGCGGAAGTAAAATATCCTTTGGACAGGCCTAAGCTTCAAATCAGCGACAAACTGATAGGGGTATTTTTCGAAGACATCAGCCGTGCCGCGGATGGTGGCTTATATGCTGAGCTCATTCAGAACCGTGATTTCGAGTATAAGAGAGGTGAGAAGAACAGGAAGAGCTGGGGGCCCTCTTATGCCTGGGAACTCACCGATAAAGCTGGTAAGGATGTGGATTTTACATTCTCTACCTTAAATCCACTCCATTCCAACAACGCTACATACCTGCGTTTTGAATCTTCCCCGGAAGCACTTTTGCTCAGTAACAAAGGATTCGGAGGCGTTTCGCTGAAGAAGGGAAATGAATATATATTTTCTCTTTACGGAAGAATACCCGGCAAGCACAAAGGATGCGATATAGAGGTATCGGTTCTTTCTCCCGATGGTGCCATTATCGGCAAAGGGAATATAAAACTCAAGGGGGAGAAATGGCAACGTTATGAAGCAAAGATTTTTGCCAATGCTGATATTTCTAAGGGGAAACTGAGGTTGACAATACCGGCAAAGAGCAACGTCGACCTTGATATGATTTCCCTGTTTCCTGTTGATACTTATAAGGGGCGGAAAAACGGCCTTCGAAAAGATCTCGCCGAAACAATCGCTACGCTCAAGCCCCGCTTCGTTCGATTTCCCGGAGGTTGTGTGGCACATGGCGACGGAATAGATAATATCTACGACTGGAAAGGGTCGATTGGCGAATTGTATGAAAGAAAACCGCTTAGGAATATCTGGGGATATCATCAGACAAGAGGACTCGGATATTATGAATATTTCCTGTTTTGCGAAGATATGGGTGCCGAACCTTTGCCTGTTCTTGCAGCCGGAGTTCCGTGTCAGAACTCGGGAATTCCTTATAGCGATTCTCACGATGAGTTGACATCCAAGGGACAGCAATGCGGAATTCCTTTGGATTCTATGGATAATTATATTCATGATATTCTCGATCTGATCGAATATGCCAACGGTCCTGCAGATTCAAAATGGGGTTCATTAAGGGCAAAATCAGGCCATCCCGAGCCTTTCAATCTAAAATACATTGGAATCGGCAATGAGGATATGATTACCGAGGTATTTAAGGAACGGTTCAAATTGATAAACGATGTACTGAAAAGGCTTCACCCTGAAATCACCGTTGTTGGCACCGTCGGTCCCTTCTATGAAGGAACGGATTATGATGAAGGATGGCGTTTCGCAAAAGAGGAGAAGGTTCCGATGGTGGATGAACATTATTATGTGCAGCCCGGATGGTTTATACATAACCGTGATTTCTATGACGCATATGACCGTAAAGGCCCGAAGGTATATTTAGGAGAATATGCCTCGCATCTGCCGGATAGGAAAAACAATCTTGAAACGGCGCTATCTGTGGCTCTATATCTCACAGATGTAGAAAGAAACGGGGACATAGTAGCCATGACCTCTTATGCGCCACTTCTTGCAAAACGGGGATATGAAAACTGGCGCCCTGATATGGTGTTCTTCGATAATGATTCCATTTATCTTACACCCGATTTCTATGTTCAGCAGATGTACGGCGAAAATGCCGGGTCTGAATATGTGTATTCAGATCTCAAGCTATCTGATGAAAGTATGCCGGTAAAGAGAAGAATCGGTCATTCCGTAACCATCGACCATGTTACAGGTGATCTGATTCTAAAAATTGCCAACCTCTTGCCCGTTAATCTCAAGATAAATGAGGCTCTAATCCCTCTGAAAGTTAAAGATGGAGAAGCGACTGTGACAGTGCTGAAAGGCAATCCGGAGGATGTAAGTACTAAACCGACGTGCGAAACCGTTATGATAAAGAGCGGGAAAATGGAGTATGAGGCATCCCCGTATTCCTTCTCTGTGATTAGAATCCGATCAAGCCATTGATCAACAAATGTTATTAGGCCCTGTCCTTAAACGCACAAGACATGGATTACGAACTGATAGATCTCCCGAGGCATCTTGACCGCAGAGGCAATCTCTCTGTAGTGGAGAATGGCATAAATATCCCATTTGACATCAAAAGGGTTTACTACATTTATGACGTTCCCGGAGGTGAGGGGAGAGGCGGCCACGCACACAGCCGGCTAAAACAGTTTCTGATTGCTGTGAGCGGTAGTTTCACGCTATGTTTGGACGACGGTTTCAAGAAGGAGAGGATTCTCCTGAATAAACCCTATCAGGGTCTTTTGATAAATCCGGGAATATGGCGGACGCTTGAGGATTTCTCATCGGGCGCCGTGGTGCTTGTGCTTGCTTCGGATTACTATGACGAGAGTGAATATATACGTCGTTATAAGGACTTCAAAAAATTTGCATCCGAACGCAGGAAAGGTCTTCATGCGGGAGAAGTAGAAATAGAGGAATGAATTATGGTTGAGTTTCTCAATCTCAAACGTTTGAATGAGATTTATCAGCCTCAATTGTCGGAGGCTGTTGATAGAGTGGTTCGATCCGGCTGGTTCCTGCTCGGGAACGAAAACAAAGCATTTGAAGAGGAATATTCCCGATATATAGGCACATCTTCAACGATTGGATGCGCGAACGGACTGGAAGCTTTGACCCTTATTTTCCGTGCTTACAAGGAAATGGGATTGATGCGCGACGGAGATGAAGTAATAGTTCCCGCCAACACTTATATCGCTTCAATTCTTGCTGTATCGGAGAATAATCTTGTGCCGGTTCTCGTAGAACCCGACCCTGAAACTTTGCAAATCGATTCTTCTAAAATAGAGAATGCATTGACCGAGCGAACCAGGGCAGTGCTGCTCGTACATCTATACGGCAAATGCGCCTACAATGATACTATCGAAATTATCTGCAAGTGTCATGGCCTAAAATTGATAGAAGATAATGCGCAGGCTCATGGTTGCCGGTATGGCGATCGCAGAACAGGCTCTCTCGGCGATGCCGCGGGTCATAGTTTTTATCCCGGCAAAAACCTCGGTTGCCTCGGCGATGGGGGAGCCGTTACAACAAGTGACGAAGAGTTGGCAAAATGCATCAGGCGACTTGCCAATTATGGTTCCGACAAGAAATATGTGTTTGATTCTATCGGCCTCAATTCTCGCCTTGACGAGTTACAGGCGGCTGTGCTTCGTGTGAAACTTCCGCGACTTGAAGATGACAACTGTCGAAGAATCGAGATTGCTCGGAGATATTCGGCGGAAATCGATAATCCTTCTGTTCATATTCCTGAAGCTTGTAAAACATTCGACGGCAGCATGGTTTTCCATCAGTTTCCTCTTTTATGCGAGAAACGCGACAGTCTGCGCGAACACCTTGAGAAGTGCGGTATCGGCACACTGATTCATTATCCGATTCCTCCGCATCTTCAGAAATGTTATGCAGGCAAAAGACTTTTGAAACTTCCCGGGGAACTTCCTATAACCGAGAGAATTCATCGTGAGGAAGTATCGATTCCGATCTCCCAGATATTGACGGATGCGGCAGTTTCTGAGGTTATTAAAGCAATAAATTCTTTTAAATAGGGTTATGTTACCAAAAGATCCGATTATGTTATATAGTGCAGTGAATATGAAACTGCGCGACAGCTATCCATCGCTCGATGAGCTATGCGCCACGGAGTGCGTCGACAAACAGGATATCATCGATAAGCTTCGTTCGGCAGGTTTCGAATATATGCCCGACATCAATCAGTTTAAGTAATGTTGGCAAGATTATGGCATTAGAGATAGAGAGGAAATATCTTGTCAATGGAGAGGGATATCGGAAGATTGCCCGCTCGCAAATCATGATTAGCCAAGGCTATCTTTCGCGCGACCCTGAACGCACTGTCAGGATCCGATTGTTTGGCGACAAGGGTTTCATTACCATTAAAGGGAAAACAATCGGCGACACCCGCAAGGAATTCGAATACGAGATACCGGCTGAGGATGCAAAGGAATTGCTCGATATGTGCGAGGCTTCGGTTATTGATAAGATAAGATACTTCGTGCCTTTCGGCAATCATGTTTGGGAAGTAGATGAGTATAAAGGTGCTTTGCAGCCATTGGTTACGGCCGAGATTGAGCTCACGAGTTCAGATGAAGAATTTGATATTCCTTCTTTCGTAGGAATGGACGTGACCGGGAATCCCGCATACTACAACTCCAATCTTGCTAAATCTCATAAAACAGTCTGAATATAGATATTTACATCCGGTTTATTGTCAAAATCCATAACATACATACTCAGGTCCGCAGTCAGGCGCATATCGCTCATAACCGTTGTCGTTTTAACGGCATCGGTGTTTTCTTTGTATGCCAACGGCTCTGCCACTGAAAGAAGAAGTCATAACAAATCAGTATCCATCGATACGATTACAAACGAGGAGGATTATACAGGATTTCAAGAGGAGAAGGCTCGCCGTCTGAAGGAAGTTGTGGTGAAGCCTAAACGTGCTAAATATTCAAAGAAAAACAATCCGGCGGTGGATCTGATGCAGAAAGTGAGAGCTTCGCATAAGCAGGCAGATCCGGCAGAGTCTCCGATCTACAATTACGACCGTTATGAAAAGATGCTTATCGGCTTCAATGAATTCGAAGGCGGTCTTTCTCAGAGCAAAGGACGTTTTGACCGCGAGGCCCGAGTTTTCGCGGATCTTGTCGATACGGCCGCGTGGACCGGCAAAAGGATACTCGCTCTCTCTCTGAAAGAGAAATATTCGAGGGTACTTGACGGTAAAGACCGGAAATCCAAGATGGAGGTAATCAAAGGCATCCGAAGCAAGGGACTCGATGAGGGATTCAATCAGGACAACATACGAAATGTACTTGAAGATGTATTTCGCGAAATCGACATCTATGGCAATGACATCACTCTGATGCAAAACCGTTTCGTGTCTCCGTTATCGGCCATAGCCGCCGATTATTATAAATATGAGATCACAGACACGGTGATGGTCGGAGGCGAGAAATGTATCGAACTCTCGTTCTCGCCTCATTCTCCCGAATCCTTCAGTTTTAACGGCCGACTTTATATTCCGGTGGAAGACAGTCGGAAATATGTGAAGAGAATATCTATGCGCGTTCCTAAAGCCATAAATCTGAATTATGTCGACAATATTTTTGTAAGTCAGAATTTCTTTATCGATTCGATAGGAATGGTTCATAAGGAGCTTGATGATATGTGTCTTGAGATGCAGGCCGTGAAAGGAACTCCGAAGTTTTATATCAACCGTCAGCTGCGCTTCCGGAATTTCTCATATGATAAAGATCCTGAATTTGAGAAATTTTCCTTGGAGAAAGGAGAGGAAGTACTGCTCACGGACGCTGCTTCAAGAGACAAGGATTATTGGTCGGAGGCAAGGCTTATTCCGTTGAGTAAGGCAGAATCCAACCTTGACCATCTAATGGTGAATTTCCGTTCGATGCCTCTTTTCTATTGGGGTGAGAAGATTCTCAAGGTCCTTGTTAACGGATATGTCCCCACATGGAATCCGAGTAAATTCGACATCGGTCCTGTAAATACGTTCATCAGCCATAACACGGCCGAAGGAGTCAGGTTCAGAGCAGGGGGAGTCACGACTCCGGCCCTTTCCAAGCGCATATTCGCCCGCGGATACATCGCCTATGGACTGCGCGACCATAAAATAAAGTATTCAGGCGAAATGGAGTATTCGTTTATCGACAAGAAATATAATTCAAGGGAATTCCCGGTCAATTCAATCAGGGCAACATATCAATACGATCGCGACCAGATAGGCCAGCATTATCTTTTCACAAACGCAGATAATGTGTTTCTCTCACTCCGGAGAATGAGGAGCGATCTTATCACATATAAAAGGCTTGCGCGGCTCGAATATAATCTGGAGCTGAGAAACAATCTTTCATTCGGAATCCAGTTAAGCCGCGAACAACAGGAGGCCACGCCCTGGGTCACATTCCGCAATGCCGACGGGAGCTTTGATCGACGCTATACACAGTCGTCGGTAAAATTCACCATCAGATATGCGCCGGGAGAGAAATTCGTGCAGGGTGCAACCGTAAGACGTCCCATAAATATGGATGCACCGGTGTTTATGCTGACCCATGAATTCGGTCCCAAGGGGACACTCGGATCGGATTTCACCATCAACAAGACAGAATTCTATGCTCAGAAACGATTCTGGTTCTCCTCATTCGGATATACTGATGTCGTTTTTAAAGCAGGCAAAATCTGGAGTCAGGTAGAGTTCCCTGCATTGCTATGGCAAAATGCCAATATTTCCTATACTATACAGCCGGAATCCTATACATTGCTGAACCCTATGGAATTCGCTATGGATCAGTTCGCTTCTCTCGACCTTTCATATTTCGGCAACGGCATCCTATTCAACCGTATACCTCTGATCAAGAAACTTAAATTGCGTGAGATTGTCACGTTTAAGGGATTTTTAGGAAAATTGAGCGACAAGAACAATCCTGAATTCAACGATCGTATCTATCGTTTCCCTCTCGACTCCCGCACAACTGCCATAGGCCGGAAGCCATATATGGAAGTAGGTGTGGGAATCGACAATATTCTGACAATCCTGAGGGTGGATTATGTTTGGCGGCTTACATATCGCGATATGCCTGGCATTGACAGAAGCGGCGTGCGGATATCGTTGCATTTCTCGTTTTGACGATTGAAGAAAACTCGTTATCTTTGCATTATAATACAAATGATGATGGGCATACGTAAACTGTTGTTTTGTTCTATATTGGCTTATTCTGCGACTGTCTATGCCGCGACAGCGCTTCCTATTGTCGAGATTCTGGGCCATAATTATTATGTATATACCGTAAAGAAAGGGGATTCATTATTTGGAATCTCAAGAGATTTCGGTTGGGATTATGCAACTGTTCAGAAACTCAACCCAAAGGCCATATCTCCAATTCCTAAAGGATTCAAAATCTATTATCCCGCCTCAGAGCAGACAAAACCGGTTGTGATCCAATCTCCGGATTCTCTCGAAATAAGTCCGGTTACGCATGTCGTTAAGAGAGGAGAGACTGTTTACGGCCTTTCTAAACTTTATAAAATATCCGTTGACAAAATTTATGAGCTGAATCCCGGCAGTAAGAATGGAATCAAAGATGGTGAGACCATTATTCTTCAGGAATCGGGTGCGCACGCATCAGAAGAGGAGACGCCGTTATACTACACGATTAAACGTGGCGACACTCTTTATTCCGTGGCAAAGTCGCATGAGACAACTGTCGCCACATTGCTTAAATATAATCCCGGAATTTCCGAGCATAATTTCAAGGCCGGAGCGGTGATCCGTCTCCCCGGGAAAGGAACAGGAATAAAGAAAATAACCACCACTGTCGAAGAGGAGAAACTCTCATCTTTCAGTACGTATAAAGTCGATAAGAACGATACGTGGGACACTATTGCCGAGAAAACAGGAGTCGACAAAGAAGATATCATAGGTGCCAACAAAGATGCAGGTTCGAAGCCGAAGAATAAATCGATTGTATCGATTCCTCAGATCGATACCGTGAAGATTGAGAAAACAGTAATTGAACAAGATCCCCGCGAACTTACAGATGAGGGAATCTCGAGCATATATGAGGATGTTCATGGCATATCCGATTTTGGTACCGATTCAGAAATAAAAGCGGCTATCCTTCTTTCCGAGCCTTCGAGCCGCAAAGATCTTGAATTCTCTCGCGGATTCATGGCAGGTCTCGACAAAATTAAGGATGGCAACACCCGCATTTCTTTTACAGTTGTGGATGGCACAGGCTCATCGACCGATGTGCTCACAAAGCTATCAGACATTGACCCCGATATTCTTTTCCTTACCACTGAAAAGGGCATTCCCACATATCTTTCCGAGTTCGCTGAAATCAGTCAGACACCTATGGTGAATACCTTTGATGTCCGCAACGAACTTTACACCCGGAATCCTTACGTGATTCAGCTTCTCACTCCTTCCAACTATTTCAATGATGAGGTGGCTGCCCGTCTGGCGAAGGATTATGGCGACTATACGCTCGTCTATGCCGGACCGTCAGATCAGAACGACCAGCTTGCGTCCTCCTTGCGCGATCTTTGGAACAAACAGAACATCCTAACTATCATTGAATCCGATTTGAGTGAATTGCCGGTGAGAGAGTCTTCAAAATATCTCATTTATGGAAATCCCATGAAAAAGGATGATGTGCAGGATTTGTTGAAAAAGGTTAATGACCTTAAGGAAAGTCAGCCACTCGCGGATATTGCCGTTCTCGGCCGACCGAGCTGGATTGTATATGAAGAATCGTTAAAAGATGAATTCCATAAGGCGAATGTCCTTATTCCTTCCAGATTCTTTGCAGACAAGGATTCGAGAGCCTATCGGGAATTCGAAATGAGCTATAAATCTCTCTTCGACCGAGAGCCTGCAAAAGCTTATCCGATGTATGCATGCGTGGGATATGACGCTGCAACTTATTTCATCCCCGGCCTGGCCGCCTCCTCTCTGGATATTAACGCCGTTGCGCGGTCTCAGGAAGGGGCACAGAGTGAGTTTGAACTTACGCGTCCGAGCAATTGGACCGGGCTGATGAATCCTGTTGTATATATCATAAGGTTCACTCCTTTTAACTCAATCGAAAAAATAGCAGTGAGATGAAACTGATCATGAAAGCAAAGATTGCAGCAGCTTTGTTCCTTCTCGGGACATTACCGGCTGTGTCGCAGACTCATTATTCATCAAACGTGTCGATTGGCGTCAAAGGAGGAGTGGATCTTTCGAGAGTGATGTTCACACCAAGTGTGAAGCAGGGTTTCCTTCTTGGAGGGAATGCCGGCTTCACTTTCAGATATATCGAGGAAAATCATTTCGGGCTTATCGCTGAATTAAATTTCGAACAGCGAGGGTGGAAAGAGAATTTTGAAGAGCATCCGTTCGAATATTCCCGTACTGTCAATTATATTCAGATACCCTTCCTTGCTCATATTTATTTTGGCAGGAGAGGGCGCTTCTTCGTGAATCTCGGACCTGAAGTCGGTTTCAAAATAGGTGAGTCGACCAAAGCGAATTTCAATTATTCTGATATATCCTCCGTGCCGGATTTCCCATCATCATTGAGAACGACCTATCAGTATCAGCTTGCGGCTGAGAACAAGGTCGATTTCGGTATCTCCGCCGGGTTGGGAGGCGAATTCAACCTCAACAGACGCAATTCGATTTATATAGAAGGGCGTTTCTACTATGGCTTGGGAAATGTGCTTAAGTCAGGTAGAACCGAGCTTTTTCGCGGTTCCAATTCGATGTCTATAATGGCGAGCGTAGGCTACTGGTTCCGCATCAAGTAATGCTCTGCATAGAGTATTTCAGCCCCGTTCTTTAAAGACGATTAAAATTTCTTTGTAGATTCGACATTCATGATTACGCGGGTATAGGTGCTTTCATAGCGCACTGACAATACTACCTGCACTTTGCCTCCGGGAGTCCATGAATCGTTTGAGAAAGATATACTGTTTTCTTCAATAGTGATGTTCAGCTTATCCTTCAAGTATGAATCTTTAAAATCAGAAACGTCTATATTGCCATCAATAACGCAACCTTTGGGGAACGAATACTCAGCTACTTCAGTGTTGTCCTCGCTATGCTTAGGCTTCAACGACAGGTCGAGTGTTGTGTCCCATTCAGGCAATTGCTGGATTCTCGGATAACATTCCGCATAGCTTACCTTGGCTCCGGTTGCGTTTTTGTCTTTATCATAAATCCATGAATCCACATATACATTATAGAAATTGACATCAACGGGGACAGCACGTGCACCTGCAACCGTACGGATATTGCCTGTGAGGAATATTTGATAGAAATGGCCGGGTGTAACGGCGACTTCCTGTCCGATCTGCGTAAGATTCGGATTTTTATCAAATCCGCCTTTCTTCCCCAGATCCGATATGGCACACTGCGAAGTAGAGAAGTTCAAGTAGGAACTGATATATACGTCAGATCCGCCGATGGTTGTCTCGCTATCTGAGGCAATCATATTCACCGATATGGCATCGACCGGAACGCTTGGCTCATCGTCATCATTGCATGATACAACTGTGAAAGAGAGGAATAGAGCCAGTGCAAAAAGAAGTTTGCTTATTTTCATAATGTTTTTCATATAAACGTAAACAGTCAGAAATGCTGAAATACGCTGTGATAATAATACTATTGAAAAAATGTTGAAAATCATATTTTTCCTATCCACAAAGTTAGCTAAAATTTCGATATCGAGCATTTATTTAGCTTGTTTAATAACAAAACTGATTGTGGGAATACAGATTTGTATAATATAATTTTCGCAAATTGACTGATCACAGGGAAAAGAGAGTTGATCCACGACAGAGTATGATCTGTTTCGTTAAGAAATGAAATATGAACTTTTTTATTGGCATAAAAATATTTGATATTGTTAAAAATGCTATTATATTTGTAATTATTAACAAATTTTCAGATTCTGATAATCTATATACTTTCAAATTGCTTATGAATTTAAAGATTGCTATTACGCTTTTTATTGCGGTGGTAACCTCAATAAACATCAATGCTCACGATTTCGAATCAAATGGCATTTATTATAATATCATTGATAACGATTCGGAAATTAAAACAGTGGAAGTTACATTTAAAGGTGATAGACATGACGAATACAAGGGTTATGAAGGAGAAATAATAATACCGGAGACGGTAGAATATTCCGGAATTACTTATTCGGTCATAGCTATAGGAAACAGAGCTTTCGAATACTGCGGGATTACTTCCATAAGCATGCCGAATACCATTAAATACATTGGTGATTCTGCATTTGAGTATTGCCCTTCCCTCACCTCTTTGAATATCCCTGATTCTTTAATCTCGCTTGGCGTTGAAAGTCTTTTCGGTTGTTTTGCATTGACGTCCATAACACTCCCGGAAAGTTTCATTTATATCGGGGAAGGAGCACTATCTGCTATGCCCAACTTGGTTGATATATTTGTAAAAGGGAATAATCCTATGTTTTGCTCAATAGATGGTGTGCTTTTCAATAAAGATAAAACTGAAATATGGGTATATCCGGCAGGAAGGAGTGGTGAATATAAGATACCAGAATCAGTTACTAATATAATAGAGTGGGCTTTCTGTGGATGCGGAATGTTAACTACTGTCCAAATTCCAGACGGAGTGACATATATTGGTGATTATGCTTTCATCGATTGTTTTAATCTCGCCACAGCAGAACTACCTCAACATATCACATATTTAGGAAGTAAATCTTTCGCAAATACAGCACTGACTTCAGTAAAGATACCGGATTCTATTACATCTATTAATAGTTTTGCATTTTCTGATTGCAAATCACTTGAATATGTAAATATTCCTGAATCAGTCATATTAATTGATGATTTTGCCTTTCATGGTTGTGATGTTCTTAATCAAGTGACTCTTCCGGTTAACTTGGGTTCTCTCGGTTTCATGGCATTTTTTGGTTGCTATAGCCTCAACTATATGACAAGTCTTAATACAACACCACCTACTTGTGGGGATATGGCATTTGATGAGATCGATAAAGAAAAATGCATTCTTCATGTTCCCTCCGAATCGATTGAAAAGTACAAAGCCGTTACACCTTGGAATCAATTCAAAACTATCGACAGTGAAATTTCATTAATAAATGAGACTTCTTCTGAAATTAATAGAATTGTATCTGCAAGATATAGCGTTGACGGCAAACCGGTGAATGCCGGTTATAAAGGAATTGTGATTGAGATATATTCCGATGGGGAAACTTTGATTCGAAAACAATAGAATCATAATAATCTTTTCCCCGCTTCCACTAAACTCCTAAAAGTGAGAAGGAGAGTAGGTAAAGGAAGACGGCGGGAGCGACGAAGAGGAGGGAATCGATGCGGTCGAGGATGCCGCCGTGGCCGGGGATGAGATTTCCAGAATCTTTGATGTGGAGGTTGCGTTTCAGCATAGATTCGAACAGATCGCCCCATGTCGCGAATACAGTGACGACTATAGCGAGCCCTATCCAAAGGTACGTGTCTGTCCCCAATCCGAAGAATGAGCTGAAACAATATCTGAACAGGAAGGCCGAACCTATTGTGAATCCTAAGCCACCGAAGAAACCTTCCCAGGATTTCTTAGGAGATATTCTTTCGAAGAGGCGGTGTCTTCCCAAGAGACTTCCTACCAGAAAAGCGCCAGTATCGTTAAGCCAGATAAAAACAAATACGGCGAGAAGAATCGCGGGTTTGTCGAAGAATGAAGAGATAGCTACCATACAACCCATCGGAATGCCGATGTAAATCTGTGTCATGAGCGACTGAGCTATGCTTTTCAGTGGATTGCCTGCATTGAGATAGAGTTCCTCTACCATCCGGGCCAAAATTACGATAATCCAAAGAAGGATAGGGAAACCAAAGAACGGCCAATAACCGGCGAGACTCAGACATATGCATCCCGCAACATCAAGAATGATAGTAGGGATTCTTTCTTTGGAAAAATCAGAACAGATTTTAGAGAATTCGATAACCGCGAGGAGCGAGAATAGGCAGGCAAGACCCATAACTGTGGATTCCCCCGCCAATATACATCCTACAATTATCGCTATATAAATTATTCCGGAGAGCGTTCTTGTGCAAAGTTTCTTTAAATCCATTCGTTGAGAAGTATTTTGCAACAAAGATAGCAATTAATTAAAACATAGCAAAGTATGAGGCCGCTAAAAACCGATGCTGATTCTTAACGACCTCATACTTTGCTATACCCCGGTAATTTATGCCGGAATTGAGTCGATTAGTCTTCGGTTACCTCCGGAGGCAACGCAGCGAGTCTATAATCATGCTTCTTTACAAAATTGAGAATAGCGTTGCGTTCCTCGTTCGGATTAACGTCTGTCTCAATACGTTTTATGGCATTGAAAGGAGAGGTCTGACTCTGATATATATGTCTGTAGCATTTGGCAATATCATCGATTGTCTCCTCCGACTTTTTACCTTTCCGCAGAATATAGGCGTTGACGCCGAAATACTCAATCGGATTGTGAGCCATGATCGTGAACGGAGGCACATTGTTGTTGACGCGGCAACCGCCCTTGATGAGCACCCATTCGGCGATATCGCAATTCTCGTGGACAAGCGCATTGGAACTGAGAATGGTATAGCTGCCAATCCGGCAGGCTCCAGCTATCTTGACAGCGTTGCCTACAACGACATAATCTCCGACAACTGAATCATGTCCGATATGGCTTTGAGCCATTATGAACGAGTTGTTGCCGATTTTAGTTGATTGGCCAGCATGTATGCTTCGGTTGATGATTACATGTTCGCGGATCACATTGTTGTCGCCGATCTCAACGAACGATTCATCGCCTTTCCAACGGAAATCCTGAGGAGTGGCGGCAATGACGCAGCCATCGTAGAAGCGGTTGTTCTTACCGATACGAGCTCCGGAACGTATACTAACATGCGGCCCGATTTCACACCCTTCTCCTATCTCCACATTGTCATCGATATAGGCAAAAGCATGAATTGTTACATTCTCTCCGATTTTGGCTTCCGGATGAACGAAAGCGAGAGGACTGATTTTGAACATAGTATTTTGATTTTGAGATTAACGACCCCCACCGACTGCCTGGTAAAGGGAGATAAGGGCATTCACACGACTATGCCAGCAGGCAAGGCTTGCAAGCTGAGCACTCAGAAGGCTCGAACGGGCAGTGAGCACCTCAAGATAAGTGGTCTTCTGATCGAGTGCGAGAAGCTCCTGGGTATATTCCACGGATTTTTCGAGATTGTCGATCTGCTGTTCCACATATTCTTTTTTTTCCTCATTATTGGAGATTCTCGCGAGAGCATCGCTTACATCCGCACTGGCATTTAGCACGCTGCTTTCAAAAGCGTTCATAGCAATTTTCTGACGTGCTTTCGCTGCCTCAAGAGTAGCGATGTTCTGACCTCTTGAGAAGAGTGGAGCCGCAAGTTGACCGGCGAGCTGGATGAACCATTCGCCCGGATTCTTAATGAGGCTTCCGAGAAGATTGGTGAATCCTCCCTGAGCCGAGATTGCGAGAGTTGGATAGAACGCGGCACGCGCGCTGTTGGTGGTATAATATGCGGCGGCGAGTCCTCTTTCGGCAGCTCTTACATCTGGGCGTACTGCGAGATAAGACATTGGAACGCCTTTCGAAATATCGGCAGGAAGACTGAAAGTCAGATCCGATGTAACCTCGAAATCACGGGGATAAGATTTGAGAAGAACCGCAAGAGCGTTGGAAGTTTCCTTTATGCTCTGGCGAATGTCGGGAATAGAGGATTTGATGTTCCAGTAATTGGCCGCACTCTGAACCACTGCTGCCTCGTTGACATACGCGGCCTCTTTCATCAGCTTCATCGATTCAACCTGATCTTTCCAGATTTCCGAAGTGCGCTCCGTGAGCTGAAGCTGTTGGTTAAGGAGAACCAGCGCATAATAGCTCGAAGCGACACCGCAGATTATCTGGGAGCGTACTGCCTGTTCATAATCCTGCATCTGTTCCAGAGATACCTGCGCACCGCGTTTGCGGTTCAGAATCTTTCCGAATGCATCGATCTCCCAGTTGGCGGCAAGCGGAATTGTGTAGCTCCAGTTCATATGGCTGCCTCCATAGCTCGCCGTTCCCCCGTTAGGGTTGAGTGCAAGCGACGGGAAATAGCTGAGTTTCGCTCCTTTGAGCTGGGCTCTTGCAATCTCTACATTATGGCGGGCATCGTCGAGATCGGTATTGTTGGCGAGCGCTTCGCGAATATAGCCCTGAAGGAGTGGATCGGTGAATACCTTTTCCCATCCGAGGTATTCGAGCGATGTTGAATCCACCGACAGTTGAGTGGCTTTTCGATAGTCGTCGACAATCGCACTCTGGTCGGAAGGAAGTTCATATTTTTTGTAGATATGGCAGCTGCTCAAGGCAACTGTCATAACTACAAACATAGAAAATTTTAATATCCTGTTCATTTGAAATCTGTTCACTGTTTGATACTGTATTGTTCAATCTCGGAATTGATGCCTGTATTGTCTTTATCCTTCCATTTGAGAGGCGTGATCTTCTCCTGGATGAGCTGGAAGGCCACGAACATTGCAGGAACCACAAGCACCTGTAGAATCATGCCGATAAGCATACCTCCGATGGCACCTGTTCCCAATGCGTTGTAACCGTTGGCGCCCGCACCGGTGGCAAACATAAGAGGCAGCAGACCGATAATCATGGCGAGTGAAGTCATCAGAATCGGTCGCAGACGAGCCGTGGCACCCTGTATGGCGGATTGAACGACACTCAGGCCTGTTCTGCGTCTTTCAAGCGCGAACTCAACGATAAGGATAGCGTTTTTGGCCAGAAGACCGATAAGCATAATGAGTGCGATCTGTAGATAGATATTATTGTCGATACCCATCATTCTGGCAAAAATAAAGGTGCCCATCAGACCGAATGGAACGGAAAGAATCACAGCCCATGGAATGATATAGCTTTCGTACTGTGCCGAAAGAAGCAGATAAACGAAGAGGAGCACAAGCGCGAAAATATAGGCTGTCTGATTGCTGCCGTTTTTCGATTCCTCTCGTGTCATACCCGAATACTCATATCCGAATCCTACAGGAAGAGTCTCAGCGCCTACTTCCTCAATGGCGTTGATGGCGTCACCGGATGAGAATCCTGGAGCCGGCTGGCCCGTAACCGCGATAGAGGTGAACATATTGAATCGGTTGATGATGTCAGGACCGTAGACACGTTTGAGCGACACAAAGTTGTCGATAGGAGCCATGGTAGCGCCGTTTCTAACCTTAATTCTCTTAAGGGTTTCGGGGGAGACACGCGCTTCGGGACTTGCCTGCATCATCACGCGATAAAGCTTACCGAACTTATTGAAGTTAGATACGTACATACCTCCGTAATAACCCTGCAGGGCAGAAAGAATCTGGTTCTGTGTCAGGCCTGCCTGTTTGATCTTGGCCACATCGAGTTCTACAAGATACTGCGGGAATGTGGGATTGAAGGTGGAGTAGGCCATCTGGATCTCCGGGCGTGCATTAAGAGCAGCGATGAACTGCTGATAAACCTGAAAGAAATTGTTCAGATCGCCTCCGGTTTTGTCCTGCAGCTTAATCTCGAAACCGCTGGTTGCCGAATATCCCGGAATCATAGGAGGCGTGAAGAACATTATACGTCCGTCCTTGATTTCCGAACATTTCTGATATAATTGCGCAAGCACTGCGTTTGCGCTTTCCGTCTTCTCATCGCGTTCGCTCCATGGACGCAGCTTGATGATGAATGATCCATAGGTGTTTCCTTGACCGCCCACGAAGCTATATCCGGTAATTGCATTTCGGATCTGGATAGCGGGGATGGTGCCGCAAATACTGTCTACCTTGTCCATGATAGCTTTTGTTTTCTCCATAGCCGTAGCAGGGGGCATGTCGACAACACCCATAATTGTACCGGTATCTTCCTGGGGCACCATCGAAGTAGCCGTGGTGCCCATAAGCCATACAAGCACTGCGATGGAGACTCCCACAAGAGAGAACCCGGTGATTTTATGGCGTATAAACCATCCGGAAGCTGTATTATAGACTTTAAGCAGTTTAGAGAATCCTTTGTTGAAGAATGCTATGAATTCTTTGGAGAAAAGGCCGATTACTGCAAAGATAGCAACTACAGTAGCTATCACTCCCTTGAGAATATTTTCATATCCATACCATCCCATCATCAGGAATGCGATAGCGGCAATGATGAAGGCGAGTGTAATCAACGGAGGGAACTTGAGACGCATCCGTTTCTTATAGGTCTCTTTCATCACTTCACCGGCTGCCGAATAAGCTTCACCAATGCGCTGTTTGAGCGGTTTCTGCTCCTCGCCCTTATGCGGTTTCAGGAAGATGGCGCACAACGCGGGGGAGAGGGTAAGCGCGTTCACTGCCGAAAGTGCGATGGCCATAGCCATTGTCAGACCGAACTGACGGTAGAACACTCCGGATGTGCCACCCATAAACGACACCGGAATGAACACGAGCATCATGACAAGCGTGATGGAAACAAGTGCTCCCGCTATCTCGCTCATGGCATCGATGGCCGCGCGCCGCGCCGAGGTATAGCCCTCGTCGAGCTTGGCATGCACGGCCTCCACCACCACTATGGCGTCATCGACCACAATGGCGATTGCAAGAACAAGAGCCGAAAGGGTCAGAAGGTTGATGGAGAACCCGAAAATGTACATCAGGAAGAACGTACCTATAAGGGCCACGGGGATCGCGATGATAGGGATGAGCGTGGAGCGGAAGTCCTGAAGGAATATGAACACCACGAGGAACACGAGCACGAATGCCTCGATAAGTGTTTTCACAACCTCATGAATAGAAGCGAACAGGAAGTCGTTCACACTCATCGTCGTTATGATTTTCACTCCCTCAGGAGCCTCTTTCTGGAATTTGTCAAGTTCCTTCTGGATATCTTCAACAACCTTTGTAGCGTTCGAGCCGGCCGACTGGAACACGATGGCCGAACATCCGATGTGGCCATTGGTAGTGGAATGGAATCCATAGGAGAGACGTCCGAGTTCCACGTCAGCAACATCCTTTAGGCGCAGCACATCTCCATCAGAAGAGGCGCGTATAATTATATCTTCGAACTGCTTTTCATTCTGAAGGCGACCTTTGTAGCGCATCACATACTGGAAGCTCTGGTTTCCGTTTTCGCCGAACTGACCGGGAGCCGCCTCTATGTTCTGTTCTGCAAGGGCAGCTGAAATGTCGGTGGGCATAAGGCCATACTGAGCCATTACATCCGGCTTGAGCCATATACGCATACTATAGTCGGCACCCATCACCATGGCATCGCCCACACCCGATACACGTTTGATAACCGGGATGATGTTGATGGCCATATAGTTCTCGATGAATTCCTCTGAATATTTCCCATCTGCGTCATATACGTTGAACACCATGAGCATGGAACTCTGACGTTTCTGGGTGATCACACCTACCTGGTTTACCTCGGCAGGGAGGAAGCTTGCGGCTTTGGCCACACGGTTCTGGACATCGACGGCAGCCATGTCGGGATCCATGCCCGGTTTGAAATAAACCGTGATGGAAGCCGATCCGTTATTGGCGGCCGATGAGTACATGTAGTCCATGTTCTCGGCGCCGTTTATCTGTTCCTCGAGAGGCGCGATCACAGAGTTAAGCACACTCTGCGCGTTGGCTCCGGTATATGTCGTGGATACCTGAATCGTAGGAGGAGCGATATCGGGATACTGCTCGATAGGCAGCGAACTCAGGCCAAGAAGACCGAAAATCACGATAAAGATCGAGATCACGGTAGATAGCACAGGCCTGTTGATAAATGTTGAAAGATTCATTATTCTTTTCGCTAAAAATAATTATCTACTCCTTATGACTTAGAGCGTTAAAATTCTCACTTTTTTGGCTTGATCACCATATCGTCTTTGACGGAAATGCCCACACCTTCTGTAACGACGACATCTCCGGGTTTAAGACCTCCGGTCACTATATAGTTCTTGCCGTCGTTTTCGGCTGCAATCTGAATCGGAGTGGAATGCACCTTGCTTGAGTCGCCTACCACATAGCAAAACTTCATATCCTGAATTTCATAAGTGGCGTTCTGTGGAATAAGAATTGAATTGGAGCGAACGGAGGGGATAAGCACCTGACCGGTGTTTCCGCTTCTCAGCATTCCGTCGGGATTCGGGAATATGGCGGTTGCCGAAGCCGCACCTGTGGCAGGATCGATAACCCCTGATATTGATATGATTCTACCTGTATGGTCGTATCTTTCCCCGTTGGCAAGCAGAAGAGTTACTGCAGGCATCTGTGATATAGCTTCCTGAATCGAACGCCTGCCATTGTCGGTAAGATTCAGGATATCCTTCTCATTCAGAGAGAAGGATGCTCGCATATCGCTGCTGTTGGAGAGCACTGTCAGCAACGTGCTGGGCGAAACAAGCGAACCCTCGCGGAAATCAATGGAACCTACAATTCCGGAGGCGGGAGCCGTAACCACGGAATAGGAGAGATTCTTGCGGGCGTTCACGAGATTTGCCTGCGCCTGGTGCAATTGTGCCTTGGCCGCGTTGAGGGCATCTACGGAAGTCTGGTATGCCGGCGCGCTGATAATGTTTTTATCAAGCAATATCTTGTTGTTGTTGGCATTGGTCTGGGCTGTATTAACATTTGCCTGTGCAACCTCCACCGCAGCCTTGGCGGCATCAACGGCGGCCTGCAGGCTTACCTGGTCGATTGTGAAAAGAACCTGTCCTTTGCTGACGCGCTGTCCTTCTTCGACATTCACTTTTGTGAGAAAACCTGAAATCTGGGGACGAATTTCCACATCATTTTCTCCCCGGAGAGTTGTGGGGAATCCGGATTCGAGCTTTGTATCCTCTTCGCCGATAGTTATAACGGCGAGTTCGGGCACTCCGGCCTGTTGCTGCTGTTGGTTGTTCCCTTTGCATGAAGGGAGAATCATTGCCATTGCCATTACGGGCACAGACAAAGCATTCAGTCTACTAATTTTCATCTTTCCTATAATTTCTGTAAAGGTTAATCTTTTGATATAATCCAAGCAACGCAAAAACCTTATATGCTCCCGATAATGTTATGAATAAGCGGGAAAAGCTTCTACCGTGCTGACTTTTACCTGTTCATAATGAAATCACTTCATTAATGCGGCGATAATCACATATCAACCACCATGCAAAATTAACAATTAAATGCCACATAAATTTCAAGATGATTCAAAAATGAGTGAATTTGACCAAAATTATACAGAACAGAAAACTATTTTTCTATTTTCAGTTTTCAATGCTTTTTCTCATATATAATCAATCAGCCGCGCGATTCAATCGCACGGCTGATATTCGGTCTTATTTATTAAAAGGAGGAGGAACGCCAGGATCTTCGTCATCGGGATCGGTAACTTTAGTACCGTCGGAAGAAGGATTTTCACTCTGCGACTTTTCGTATCCAGACGTGTCGTTAGCCTGCTCGAGGCGTTTCGCTTCTTCCTCTTTGCGGTTGAGCTCGATAATCTCATCTGTGCGAGATTTCCATTTCCTCTTGCCGAGAATCGTTTCGACATCATCGTGATAAATCACCTCCTTTTCAATCAAAAGATCGCGGATTCGGTTATGCTGTGCGGCATATTGACGTAAAATCTCTTTGGCGCGCTCATACTGCTCGTTGACAATTCTCTTCACTTCAGCATCGATAATAGCAGCAGTCCCTTCCGAATATGGTTTTGTGAATCCCATATCCTGACCGGTAGAGTCGTTATAGTTAAGATTCGGAAGCTTGTCGCTCATACCGTAAATGAGCACAAGAGAGCGGGCAATCTTGGTGCATTTCTCAAGGTCGTCGCTTGCTCCTGTGCCGATCTGGCCCGTAAATACGTCTTCGGCAGCGCGGCCACCCAGCAATCCGCACATAGTGTCGAGCAATGCCTGAGTCGGGATGATTTGCCTCTCTTCGGGGGCATACCATGCGGCTCCGAGAGCTCGGCCTCGGGGCACAATCGTGACTTTCACCAATGGATTGCCATACTGCAGCATCCAGGTGATTGTGGCGTGTCCGGCTTCGTGAGTGGCGATTGAGAATTTCTCCTCATCGGTGATGATTCTTGATTTTTTTTCGAGACCACCGACAATGCGATCGATTGCCGACATGAAATCGTTCCAGTCAACGGCTTGCTTGTTGTTGCGCGCGGCGATAAGGGCGGCTTCGTTGCAGACATTTGCTATGTCGGCACCGGAGAAACCCTGTGTCTGGCGTGCAAGCTGCTCCACATCGAGGCGTGCATTTACCTTGATATTACGCAGGTGGACATTAAATATTTCCACGCGGTCGGAAAGTTCCGGAAGATCAACATATATCTGTCGGTCGAAACGGCCCGGGCGCAGCAAAGCCTTGTCAAGCATGTCGGCACGGTTGGTGGCCGCGAGACATATCACTCCGTTGTTCGACTGGAAACCGTCCATTTCCGTCAGCATCTGGTTCAGGGTATTCTCACGCTCGTCGTTGGAACCCATATTCGGGTTCTTCCCGCGAGCGCGGCCAACGGCATCGATCTCATCGATAAATACAATGCAGGGGGCTTTCTCCTTCGCCTGTTTGAAAAGGTCTCTGACGCGTGCAGCACCTACTCCCACGAACATCTCCACGAAATCAGAACCCGACATGGAGAGGAAAGGAACGTTCGCTTCTCCGGCCACAGCCTTGGCAAGCAGAGTCTTACCGGTTCCGGGAGGTCCTACGAGAAGTGCGCCTCGCGGAATCTTTGCCCCGAGTTCAGTATATTTCTGTGGATTCTTAAGGAATTCCACTATCTCTTCGATCTCAACCTTTGCTTCTGCGAGTCCGGCCACATCCTTGAACGTGACATTAGTACCGTTGTTTTTGTCGAATACGGTGGCCTTGGATTTTCCCACATTGAAAATTCCACCCGCACCTCCGGCTCCGCCGCTCATACGTTTCGACATGAACACCATGAACAGAATCAGGATAAGGATAGGTCCGAAATAGATGAGAAGCTTCATCAGGTCGCTTCCCTTCTCATAATTCACCTTGATCTCGGGCTTTCCTTCTGAAGCCAGCGTGCTGTTCCACCCATCTATCTTCTCCTGAATTTTATCCGAGGAGGGAATGATGGTCTTAATTTTCTTGTCGCCGGCGAAATTGGACTGCATATTGAAACCGAGTCGTTCGGCACCCTGATCAGTGAGAAATCCTTCGGCTGTCTTGTTTTCGGAATAAACATAAATTTTGTTTATATCTCCGGCAAGGGCAGTTTTCTCGAATTCTGTCCAATCAACATCTTTCGTCTGCGGATTGTCCTGAAAATAATATAATGCAAAAATGGAAAGGATGATGAGTGCATACATCCAATACATGTTGAACAATGTGCGTTTGTTGCGGTTGTTCCTGTTTCCGTTTCTTTTGTTGGGCTGAAACATAGGGATTGCTTAGTTCTTAAGTAGATTCTTTATCAGTCGGGATTTGGGATATTAGTGATATCGGCGTCGCTCCATAACTCCTCGAGATTATAGAATTCACGGAGTTCGGGAGCGAAGACATGGACCATCACGTTTCCATAGTCGATCACAATCCATTGGGAATTCCTA
This sequence comes from uncultured Bacteroidales bacterium, assembly GCA_900549375.1. Classification (GTDB taxonomy): domain Bacteria; phylum Bacteroidota; class Bacteroidia; order Bacteroidales; family Muribaculaceae; genus Lepagella. Next base: position 33,340 of record URNY01000007.1, read on the forward strand.
TATCCGTCATAATTATAAGGTTTCACGGAAATATTTTCCAATAAATCATCTCTTATGCCGTCGGCAATGGCGGCCACCTGCGATGTAGACCGACCCTGACAGATAATAAATTTCGATGCCGGAGCGCTCTCGATGGAGTCAAGACCGAGAATAGTGATATCGGAGCCCTTCTTGTTCTGAATGGCTTCAACGATCATATCTGAAATATCAATATTGTTCATGTCTTAGTATATAACAAATTTTATGCCAATTCGGACATTTATAACAGTAGCAGCATCAGACACCTCATTTCATTTAATCAGTTTTGAAAAAATCTTCATAGATATCATTCTTTTCCCGCTTGCTATCCATTTCGGCAATTCCCCCCGATATTCATAACGGGAATTTCTGAAGAGTCTGATGCTCGCTTCATTTGTTTCTGCAACTTTTGCACCCAGATGCTGTAGATTCAGGATATCTGAAGCATATTCTTCAAGGAGACCAAGTGCTTCGGAGCCATAGCCCTTCCCACGGAATCCCGGAAGTATATATATCCCCACGAATGCCGTCCGGTTAATGGCGTTAATATCATAGAGATCCGCTATGCCTACAGTTTCTGAAGATTCAATATTATCGACGATAAGTCTCAGTTGGCCGGCACGAATCGGATCTGCGTCATAACTCAAAGCGTAGTCGATAAGATTCTGCCGCGAAAGGGGAGCCGCCATGCCGTTCTGCATCCAATGCGTTGAATCGTTTTCCACCTCCCACATCAAGTCTGCATCAGCAGGTTCGACGGCTCTGAGCAACAGTGTGTCGTTTGTGAGCATTGGTTAATGTAGTTTGTCGTGGAATGTATCTGAGAATAGCATTCTGTTCTGGATTGACCGTCCAAGTGTGAGCTCATCGGCATATTCGAGTTCATTGCCTATGCTAAGACCACGCGCGAGCATCGTGATCTTAACAGGTAGGTGCGAAAGCTTGCGGTAGATATAGAAATTTGTGGTGTCTCCTTCCATTGTCGGGCTGAGTGCGAGCATCACCTCATCTATACCATCTTTCGAGACTCTTTCAACGAGGCTGTCTATTTCTATATCCGACGGTCCGATGCCGTCGAGAGGAGAGATAAGGCCCCCGAGCACATGATAAAGACCCCTATGTTCATGTGTGGACTCAATCGTTATAACGTCCTTCACATTCTCCACAACGCATACAATTGAGCTGTCGCGGCGTCGGTCGCTGCAGATCGGGCAAATCTCCTCTTCGCTGATGTTATGGCATTTGCTGCAATATCGGATATTCTCGCGCATATCCACGATAGAACGTGCCAATCCAAGCGACATCTCTTTATCCTGCCGCA